>NZ_CP099996.1 GCF_024138125.1 Halorussus salilacus | reverse complement strand
CTAACGGCACCAACGGTTCATGGTAACCTCCTCTCTGTCGGGACCTCGAACATCGATAGCACCGGTAGCGTCCTCGGCTTCCACGAAGACGGGCGCATCGCGTATCGACACGAACTACCCAGAGAGGTCAAGTGGAAGCCAGCAAGCCGTGACGGAGAGATTTACGTCGCTGGGCTCGATGGCGGGCTCACTGTAGTGGCGACAGACGACGGGCGCACTCTATGGCAATCAGCGGGCGCGGACGCCCTCGTCGGATCTCCGAGAGTGGTCGAGGGCCGCCTGTTCACAATCGACGTTCGTGGGCGGTTGAAATCGGTCGACGCAGACTCCGGTTCGCTGGAGTGGGGACGTGATCTCGACGAAGTAGTCTCCCTCCCCACCGCTTCACCAAACACAAACAACTAATATGTGTCGGTCTTGTTGAAACCCTCAGTCGGTGACCGGTACCAGAGGCAGTGGGGTATACAGGGCACGTATCCACCGTTCTCTTTCCGATTGAGCTGGCTGTTCTGGCCCGAGTCTCAACGAGCTTGCAGTATCATACCGTGTACCGACCACAACGTTATCACTCTCGTTCCCCTCTATCACAGAATGGCAGACACGAAGAAGGGCCGAGACAAGCAAGCCCACGACGCAGAGAATCGCCAGCGAGAGCGAGAAATCGAAAAGTCGCGTGAGCGTGCCGACGAAGCCGAACCACCGCGCGACAGGCAGGAGGAAGCTCGACGTGAGGGGAACGAACCTCCAGACTCGCCTCGGACGTGTCATCGTCGTGGCTGTACTGAGCACGCGACGTTTGTCGTCCTCGAACGGTATCAAGAAGAAACCGGCCACGGCGCCGTTGAGGCAGAAGCCTTCTTATGTACAGAGCATACCGCCGAAGAGAGTCCGACGAACCTCGATAAGGCCTATGCTGACTACGTGTTTCGTGTCGAGTCCATCGCGTAGACCGGTATCCCCGACACGGCGTACCTGGACAGCCGACTCACCCGACAGAGGCCGACCCACAACCCAACCATCGTGCTGGATACATCCGCTGAACTGATCTCTACCCTCGACCAGTGAAATAGAGGCACGGTGTGAGTGGGAAAACCAGTCTCTGGAGAGCAAAGAATCGGTTCCTACGTAGCACCCGCCGGACTGTCCGAGCGCGACGGTCAACCCGACGGAACTCCTCTTGAAGTAGCCAGAAAGGGTCTCAGTCAGCGGGCTGTGCCTCCGTAGATGGTGTCTCGCCTTGAAGCTCGGGGATGGACAGGTCCACGCGCCGAAGGAGCTGGGCGTTGATGGCGACGATGACTGTACTCAGCGACATCAGGAGAGCGCCCACCGCGGGGGACAGCAGAATCCCGATTGGAGCTAACACGCCTGCTGCAAGCGGAATCGCGAAGACGTTGTACCCGGCCGCCCAGACGATGTTCTCTTGCATCTTCCGGTAGCTTGCCTTGCTCAGTTTGACCAGCCGGACGACGTCCATCGGGTTATTCTGGACGAGGATGACGTCCGCCGACTGGACCGCAACGTCGGTGCCGCTCCCAATAGCGATGCCGACGTCGGCTCGCGTCAGCGCCGGTGCGTCGTTGACGCCGTCGCCGACCATCCCCACGAGCTTCCCCTGGTCCTGGAGCTCCCGGACTTTCTCGTCCTTATCTTCGGGAAGGACCTCCGCGAACACCGTGTCGATGCCCAGTTCGTCGGCGACAGCGTCAGCGACGTCCCGGGAGTCGCCAGTCAGCATCGCGACCTCGATGCCCAGATCGTGGAGAGTGTCGACGACGCGGAAACTTTCTTCGCGGATTACGTCGGCCATCGCGAACGCGGCGACCAACTCTCCGTCACGAACGAGATACACCACCGTTTGGGCGTTCTGACCGGCTTCGTCAGCGAAGCGCTGGAGATGGTCCGGCATCTCGCTCTCGAGTTGGGTCAACAGATTCGGCCCGCCGACGTACACCTCGGTTCCACCGTCGGACTCGTCCGACGAGCCTCCGGCGAAGCCGGAGACGTCGACGGTCGCGCGGACGCCTCGACCTTTGATCACCTCGAAATCGGTCGCATCAGGGGCGCTGAGGTCTCGCTCGTTGGCGGCCTCCCGGATGGCTCGCGCGATCATGTGCTCGGAGTCGCTCTCAACAGCGGCCGCCAAACGGAGTGCGTCATCCTCGCCGACGCCGTCGACGGTCGCCATGTCGACGACGCCGTGTTCACCTTCGGTGAGCGTCCCCGTCTTGTCGAAGATAATCGCGTCCAGATTCCGCGCGTCCTCCATCGCGATGCGGTCGCGAACGAGCATCCCGTTCCGAGCGGCGAGCGACGTGTTGATTGCGACCACGAGGGGGATGGCGAGCCCGAGTGCGTGTGGACAGGCGATGACGAGCACCGTCACGACGCGCTCGATGACGGTCGCGTCGAACGAGACTGCGAGCGTCCACGCGATTGCTGTCACGACCGCCGCCCCGAGCGCGACGTAGAACAGCCAGCCAGCCGCGCGGTCGGCCAACACCTGTGTCTTGGATTTACTCTGCTGGGCCTCTTCGACGAGGCGCATGATGCCCGCGAGCGTCGTCTCTTCGCCCGTCGCACCGACGCGCACGCGGAGGCTACCGTCGCCGTTGATCGTCCCGCCGATGACCTCATCGCCAGGTTCCTTCGAAACCGGTTTCGACTCGCCCGTAATCATCGACTCCTCGACGTCCGAATCACCCTCCTCGACGATGCCGTCAGCAGGGACACTCGCCCCCGGCCGGACGAGCACAAGGTCATCCTCGGAGAGTTCACTGACAGGGACATCCTCGGTGTCACCGGACTCGGTGATGCGCTCGGCGGTATCCGGCATCAGCTTCGCCAGTTCGTCCACCGCGCTCGAGGCCCGGCGTACGGACCGCATCTCGATCCAGTGGCCAAGCAACATTATGTCGATCAGCGTCACGAGCTCCCAGAAGAACGCTGACTGCGTCGGGAAGACCACGCTCGCGAGGCTGTAGACGAACGCGACGGTGATTGCCATCGAGATCAGCGTCATCATCCCCGGCGACCGGTCTTTGAGCTCCGGGACCGCCATCTGGATGAACGGCACCCCACCGTACGCGAAGACGATGACCGCGAAGACGGGGTTGATCCATTCGCTCCCCGGGAACGCTGGGACGGAGAACCCGAGCCACTCCTGTAGCAGTTCGCTGTACAGGAGGACGGGAATCGACAGGAGTGTCGAGACGAAGAAGCGCCTGCGGAACATCTGCTCGTGGCCCTCGTGCATACCACCATGACCTTCGCCGTGGCCCTCGCGGGAACCGTGGCCGTGCCCTTCGCCCTCGTGTCCGGCGTGCTCGTGCTGCTCGTCGGGCGCCAGCTCACTCTCCGCACCAGGGTGAGCCTCCTCCTCCAGTAGCTCCTGTTCTACCCGTTGTTCGTCAGCCTCGGCCGCCGCTTCATCGTGCTCGCCGTGGTCGTGCTGGTGACTGCTGTCGCCCTGCTGGTGTTCACCCGCCGGGGGATTCTCAGTTGTATCTTTGTGGTCGTCCATGGATCATATTCTCTTTACAGGTGGACCCGCCAGCTTCCTGAATCTTCGCCCCTGAAACGGTACAGCAGGACCAGCGTCGGCAATCACGTCAGTCACTCCGGAGACCTCTTGAAGCGCCTCTTCGCCCGTCTGCTCACAGTGACCGCACGACATTCCGTCCACGGTGATGGTCGTGGTCATACAGGGATACATACGGTCCCCTCTCTTTAGCGGATTGCCCCTTCGATAATACTCACTGCGGTCCTACACTATCGAGAACAAAGATAGTCCGAACAGTACCGGCTTCGAACCGGAAATGACGTGGAGAAGCCGCTTGTCGAATGGGTGTCTCGAATACTCAGGGTTTCGGGGCATACAGGGCGTAGAAGAGAGACAGCATTCCGGTTGCGGTGACGAGTACTGCGACGAATCCCGCTTCGAAGATTGACACCCGGAGGAATTCGAAGAGTACACCCTTGAGGAGACCGCCAAGCCCGACCAGTGCGAAGCTGGCGGCGATATACAGGAGTAACTGCGTGTGATGCCGTTGGTACCATAGCGGATGATCACTCCGATTGTTCGAGCCGTTTTCGCCGCCGTTCGAATTCATCGTCCGAGAGCTCACCGCGAGCGTATCGCTCGCGGAGAACCGACAACGACTGCTCATCGTTCCCGCTGGATTCTCGGTTGAGGAGCGCATAGACCACGTAGAGCGGGACAGCAATGAGAAGTCCCATCCAGAGGAGTCCCCAGAGCCCCATCGCTCCGCCGAAGAGGCCCCAGCCGCTTCCGCCCATCATCCCGCCGCCGTAGCTCCCGCCGCCGTGGGCGACGGCCGTTCCAGTCGCCGCAACCAGCAACGGGACCGCGAATATCACGAGTCGACGAGCAGTGCGTCCGACGTGAGTGGTGAGTTGCGTCATCATCTTGAGTTTGTGAGTCGCGGTGTTCGGTCGAAGCAATCGAAACGGTCAGGGCCGTCAGCAGTGGCCCTGCCCGTACATTCCGCCGTGGTACTCGTCGTCAGCCCCGCCGTGGTATTCCTCGTCAGCCATGTCTTGGGCCATCTCGTCGACGGTCACCCCCATGTGCGACTCCATCCACTCGACGCTACCAGGGCCCATGTGTTCGGTCATCTGCGCCTCCATCCAAGTGGCCCATTCATCTGCGGTGGCATCGTCCGTGGGCGCGTCGTCTGCGGTCGTTTCGTTGCCGTGTGCCCCGACCACGGAGGCGGCGAACGCGAGTCCGACAACTGCGAGGGCCACGAGCAGCCACCGACCGAGTTTGAAGTTGGTCATTGTCTTTCTCCTCGGTTACTCGTAGGACTGCTCGGGAGTTATCGACGTGGGTGTGAATCCGAACAGGAGAACGTTCGAGAACGTGTATAGGGCGCTCTAACCGTTTTTCAGGAATAGAACCGTTCATCCGCCTCGAATTCGCCGGGTTGGCACTCGACCCTTCTCTCGGGACAGGACCACGACCACGGTTCCGAACAGTTCTGGGTCTGCAGTAGAATTGCTAGTTCGCCTGTTTCTGTTGTAAGTCGTCGCTCGGATAGATGCGATACGTCCGCCCTTGGCGCTCGCGGTACAGGAGGCCGCGCTTCTCGAGAGCACTCACCGTCTGACTGACCTTGCTCTTCGAGAAGTCCGAGCGATCTCGTAATTCGATCTGTGTGATGCCGGGCGAGGAGATGACTGGTTCGAGGATACGGCGTTCGTCTTCCGGCAAGAGGTCCAATACGCGGGCCTGTGGCTGAGACTCCGGATTGACCTTCCCCGCTGATTGAACGGTCCCTTCCTGCGATTCGGTGTTCTCAGAGGTGGTTGGATTCGCCATCTCAGTCTGTGAGCGACCGGTTACCTCTGTGCTAGTGAGCTCGTCCCGAACCACGAGATAGCCACCACCAACGACAGCCGAGACGAGAAGAGTTCCGAGAACGTACAAGAGTGGGTTCGTCCCGTGAACCGCGCCCATCGACGTGCCCATCATCGATCCCATCTGCTCGAAGGCCTGCTGTTGCTGGTACGCTTGCCAGCTGAGTACACCGCCGAGGATGATGACGGCAACGACCAAGGCACTGACTACTGTATCGGCTTGCCGTCGGTTCATCTTCTCCACCTCGATCCGCCGAGACACTTGCTCATGTGTGTGAGTTCGTGAGACATTGCTGTACCAGTTTTGATTGGCCAACGCGATCACGGGGCTGACAACCCCACGGATTCGATATCTCGAGTCGGTGTTCAATGGTGGTCATGACCTTGAGACGCTCCCGCCTCCGGATGTTGATTCGTGAATTCATCTGGGTTCTTTTCGAACGTCTCCTTGCAGGTCTGCGAGCAGAAGTAGTACGTTTCGTCGTCGTACGTCGCCGATGGCTCGCTGTCGTCGGCCCGCATGCCACAAACGGGATCGCGGTACTGGCCGGGCGCACCGAGACCGCGTCGATAGACGTACAGCAGAAATCCGGAGAGCGCGAACGCAACGATGTTGAGGTAGAACGTGTAGTTGAGCTCGAAGTACGTCTGCTCGGTCGCCGTCTCGCCACCCGCCAAATCTGGAACGATACTCAGCGCGTCGAACAGCAGTTCCATGAGGAAGCCCGTGAAGGCCATCGTCACGAAGAAGACGCCCAGGATGTACAGCATGATTCTCCAGCCGTAGTACTTCCGGTAGACGTTCAACACGGGAATCGTGATGAGGTCGGCATAGACGAACGCGATGACACCCGCGAAGCTGATTCCGCCGCCCCAGAGGGCGACGGCGAACGGGACATTACCCATGCTCCCGACGAAGCTGACGACGGCGATGGCGACACCCATAATCGCGTTCTCGGCAACCACGAGCAGCCCGTCGCCCTGAATGAACAGGGTGTTCCACACCCACTGGGGGACGAAGACGATGACGAACCCCGAGATGAGGAAGCCAGCGATGACGTCTTTCCAGATCATCGACCACTCCTTGCGGTACTGATTCCCGACCTTGTACCAGCCACCCCACGACAGTAGTTCGTCGCGCCATCCGCCGCGGCTCGACGTTTCCTGTAAGTACGTCTCCATACAGCCCTCTGAACAGAATTTGAGCGTCTCACCGCCGTCAGTCGTGAGAGAATACGTGTCTTTGCCCTCCATCCCACAGGTCGGATCTTCGGTGACGCCCCTCCCACGGTCGCGGTCGTTGAGCGTCTCCCGGACCTCGTCGAAGAGATTCTCGGGGAGCGTGAAGTGGACGATCACCGCCATCACGGCAATGAGAATGAGCCCGCCGAGTAACTCCGCAACGAGGAACTCCCAGCCAAGCAGGATGAGGATCATCAGACCGAGTTCGACGATGAGGTTCGTCGACGCGAACATGAACGCGAGAAAGTTCACCGCGTGGGCGCCCTTCTTGAACAACCCCTTTCCGATGGCGACAGCGCCGAAACTGCAACCACTACTCGCCGCGCCAAACGCAGTCGCCTTGGTGAGTCCGCTCAGATCACCGTCACCCAGCACCTGTGCCATTCGCTCCTTGGAGACGTAGACCTGGACGAGACTCGTGATCGTGAGGCCCATGATGATTGCCCACGCCGCCGTCCAGAGGAAGCCCACACCGATACGTAGCGCTTCGAAGATGCCATCAATCATCGTCGCCACCATAGATATCGTTTCGAAGGGAGTACCTATTGCAGTTTCCGCTCAGATAGTTCGGGTCAGAGCCGTGAAAAGTGAGAATTCAAAAGAAAAGCGAGGGCCAGAAGGCACAGATCGAAGGCACAACCGCATTGAATAGTCAGTGCGTAGTATTAGTTGAGGCCCAAACTCACGGAGGGATACAAGATGCCTACGAAAACAGACGATACGCGACTTGTTACGCTCCTCCTCGTAATCATCGGCGCCGTATTCATCTTCCCGTTGTTCTTCATGGGCTTCGGAATGATGGGATTCGGTCCGATGATGGGTGGTACGTGGGGCGGTCACATGTGGGGCGACGGGACGATGCCTGGCTGGATATTCATCGTCGGCATCGTGATGCAATTACTGTTCCTCGCCGCCCTCGTCGGTGGTGGGTACCTCATCTATCGCGCGATTACAGGGGATGCAAGTGACTCAGACCAAGCACTCGAAGAGCTTCGGCTCGCCTACGCGCGCGGGGAGCTGACTGACGAGGAATACGAACAGCGACGCGAAGCACTCGAACGAGATACCTGATCACGGCCAGACGAAGTTGAAGCATGGTCGGCGTCTCCGATCACCGTCAACAGTCGACCCGTCCGCAACTTCCAGCGTGGCTTGACCGATACACGACGCTGGGATTGTACGGATTCCTTGTCGGAACGGGACTCTGTCTAATCGCGTTCCTCACGAATCCAGTTCCCGACCCCTCGTTTCCGTGGGCGACGCTTCCCGAGTCAGTACGGCTTCCAGTTGCACAGCCCCGAATCCAGCACTGGCCGGTGACCTACACCATCGGCATCTGGCTGTGGGTCTTCTGCTTTCCCGCTCTCTTCCTCGCGGGATACCGACGATACGGAGATTTGAATCGTGGGACTGCGGTGTGGCTCGTTGGGTTGCCGACTATTGCGATGCTGGGCTGGACCACGTACTGCCGGTTCTTCTGGCCGAACCTCTATCCACCGACCTGGAACGCCCCGGCCTACACGTTCGTTTGCTGGCTGTACTGTTCGACCTACGACGTACTCTGGACCAACACCGCATACGTCATTGCGCTATTCGGCATCGTCACGACCATCCTCGTCATGCGACACCGGGATACAGACCAGTATGCCCTTCTCGGGTTTGGATTCCTCGCACTTCCTCTCGGATTACCAGCCCTGTACGAAGGATATCGGCGGGTGACTCGAATCGGGACCTAGGGGTTTGTAACGAACGTTGTCGGGCATACGATAGGGTTCGAGAGGAGTCGTGAAGAGTGTAGTGCCGAAAACTCGGCACCTGGGAGTACCGTTAATTACGATGTATGTCATAATCAGAGGCATGTCCAGTATCCGCACATGGATTGATCAACATCGCCTCCTGAGCTTCGTCGCAATCGCGTATGCCTTCACATGGACTATCCAGGGTGCGCTCGCGTATTCGGGCATGGAAGCCTCCTGGACCCACTCGATCCTGATCGGCTTCGGCGGGTTCGGTCCGCCAATAGGTGCCGCAGTCGTCATCTGGGCCTCCGGTGGGAGCCTCCGTAGGTGGGTCGGCCAGATGTTCAAATGGCGAATCGGTGCGAAATGGTGGGCGCTCGCGTTCGGACTCCCGTTGATTATCCTCTCACTGGGCGTCCTACTGTTCGTCCTGGCTGGCGGCCCAATCGACCTCACCGAATTCGAGTCGCCCTTCATCTACCTGTTCGCGATGGCGTGGGGGACCGTCTGGGGCGGCGGCCAGGAGGACCTCGGCTGGCGTGGCTTCATGCTCCCCATCCTACAGGACTCTTACAGCGCGCTGACCTCGAGTGCCATCGTGGGCGTCACGTGGGCCGCTTGGCACCTCCCGCTGTTCCTGAATGCGACGACCACCCACGGCGGTTGGCCGCTCTCCCAGCAACTCCTCTGGATGGTCTCCATCCTTGCGGGCTCGATTCTCTGGACGTGGATGTACAACAGCACCGGCGGTAGCGTTCTCGCCGTCGCGGTGTTTCACGCCGGTGTCAATGCGATGGGAATCTTCCATCCCGCCGATCAGGAGGCGCTCATCCCGAACGGTGTGCCAGACCCCTGGCTGAACCTGCTCGCCGAAGTTACCGGGGCAGTTCCACTCGTACTGATTGCGATCCTTCTAATGGTCGTCTACGGCGGGGACCGCCTCGCGAATCGCGACCCGCCAACTCCACAGGATGCCGGTCTCCCACCGGAAACTGATTCAGACCCCGTCGAGTGAACACGCACCAACGCTGGACGCCTATTGCGAATTCTGAACTGTCCCAGTACGCATCGTGCTTTCAGTTGTAGCAACCGGTATTGGGCTGTTTGTCTCGGATTTCTACCGGGACGCTAAGGTCCTCTTTCCACAGCTGTACGGTCAGTATCTACATGGACGGCCTCCAAGAATGGACTCGGTTCGATTGCGACCTCCACGCCGGGGTGGGGCGATACGACGGTCCGTTACGGTAACTACGCTACCCATCGATCTCTGAGAGCGCCTCTGTCGCCACATCACCGAGTTCGCCAGCCTCGATGTGAGAGTACCGCTCCCGCACCATCTCCTCGGAATTATCGAGATAACGGGCCGCTACCGTGTATCCGAACGCACGGACAAGGACCTCTCCCATTCCACGTCGACCACCGTGTGGAGCAAGGTAATCGTGTTTCGGATGGTCGATATCGATGTCCGCGGCCTCCGAGAGCCGTTGGAGAATCGACCGTGCGCCGTCCGTCGTGATCGACGGCGGCCGAATATTCTCATCGAGCGCTAGCAGTAGGTCGCGAGCGTACTCCTCACGGCGCTCAGTAATTGCCCCCGAGCGTTCCCCTCGGCCGGCTAGCTCATCCTTGGTGAGCCCTGCAAGCGTCCGTTGGTCGAACGTCGGAAACACCGGCCAGCGCTCTGTCGGTGGGTCCATCAGCTTGCGGTAGCTCCGCAACGGTGAGATCACCGGATCGGGGAGACTGGCGGCGTCCCACTGCTGTTTCTTCCGGTAGACGTCCATACTCCCATCGTCGAGCGAGAGGTCCTCCCAGCGGACGCCGCGACGGCGCGGGTCGTTCGGGTCCCGGAGGAGTTCACCGACGCGGACAGCCGTGTACGCGAGGACGAACACAAGAGCCCGGTCACGAGCCGCTTTCATCGCCGCGTAGCGGGCTCGCTGCTTGTCGATGGGGTCAGTATCCTTTGGGAGTGTCGTGTACGCCTCAACGGCGTCGCGGGCTCGCTCCTCGACGTGCCGGGTGAGGGCGTGGCGCTGTTCGGATGTCCAAGCCTGCTGGTCACCGGGCTTGCGGCCGTCGTCCTCCGGCAGCGGTGCCATCGCACTCGCCCGCTGCGCGTAGTGCGCTTCGAGATATCCCTCGTTGACACACCACCCGCACCACGCAGAGATATAGCGATAATAGGTTTGGACAGTGTTCTGTTTGAGTCCTCGGTCTCCACCGAGATGCCGGGCGTAGTCCCGGAAGACGCGTTCGTCGAGGTCCTCGAAGGTGGGGTCGCGGTCGACGTCGTCGGGGACGATCCCGGTCCAGTCGTCGTCGCCGCGGTCGCTGGCGGCCCACTCGGCGAACCGCTCGAGCTCGCGCGCAGCGTTGCGTCGGTAGTTCCCGCCATCGCCACCACGGCCTTTCCCCTTGTCCTGGAGGTAACGCTCGAAGGAACTTGCGAGTGACTGATCGGCGTGTTCTCGGGGTTTCATAGTTCCTCGTTTGCGTACTGGTAGGTCGGACGGACATCCTCAAGGAGCTCTTCGACGATTTCCCAGAGAATCAGGGAGGGGGTCTCGTGTTCGAATGTGATCCCCCAGCGGTCCTCCGTATCGGCGACTGAGTACTGGAAATGCGTCTGTCCCAAATCGGGATGGTCTTCGTCTTGGTGCCAGCCAGCGTAAAAGCCCGTGTTCGGGTCGGTGTAGTTGATACGGAACCAATCGTGAGGGTCCTGCCGATACCACTTGACGGTCAGTTCCGGCGAATCAGGGCCCGTTGGGGGAACCAGACGGTTCGGATTGAAACGTGCCCGCAACTGCTTGGCCTCGATATCGTCAGGTACGAACTCGACCGCCGTGATCTGTGGAACACGGTCGAGGACGTCTCGCTTCAGTTGGGCGTAGAGGTTCGCATTCGGATCACCACCTGGATGCGGGACCGACATCCGTTAGCTACTGGCCTCGGCGGATTCAGTCGTTGGCGCGAGAAAGTCCCATTCGCGGATGGCGAAGCCAACGATCTGGATACGCCGTTGAAGGTGCTCCCACTCGCGGGCTATTTCACGGCGCCGATCTTCCTCGTCACTGTCAAGGGACTCGTCAGCGAGCGTTCCGCGAAGCTGGTTCGGTGACTCGACGCCGAATTCGTCCTCCCAGTCGCGAATCTGCGTCTTCATATCGGCGAGCCGGTCCGTAAGCTCCTCGACAGTGTGACCGCTGTCTCGAAGACGCATCGCCTCTTGCATCGCTTGACGGCGATAATCAGGGTAATACGTCGTGTGAGTACCGCTTTCGTCACGGTGGAGGATACCGTCGTCGACGAGCCGATCGAGGACGCGCTTAGTTGGTTCGTGTGACCAGCCCGCTTCCGAGGCGATCCAGTTGGCCGTCTGAGGCTCCGAAAGCTGCCGAACAACCATCCTCACGCGGTCTTCACCCGTGGTCTGGCGTTCCATCAGGCCCTTGGTGTTCGATTCGTCTTCGGACATACAACACCGTTCGTGCTTTGCCTTAATATAGGTTGAGGTCATTAGCTCTATTTCGAATACGTTTCTTCGCCATCGCCCCGACCTCGGCTGAGGAGAGTCAGAGAAATCTCGAACCCTGTTCTTGACGGTTCTACCCCGGGGGAAGCGCCGTCGTAAGGGAGATGTAGCATTCGTGCTTACCCGACGGCGGCGGGGTACTTCAAAGTGGTCGTGATTACCGGAATAATCTGGACCACTCGATGTATTCAGCCTGTCCGCAGGATTCGAGAGTTTGGAGTCTCCTAACACCGAATTTCTACAGCAAGCAAATTTATACACCATATATCGATATACACAATTTCGCGCGCAGTTCGCCGGGTCGATTCCGACGACCGCCCGCTCTTGTGACGGAGCGTTCGAACAGGACTCAGGCCATCGCGTCGGACGAAATTTCGGGGTGGCTCCGGTAGAACTCGACGAGCTCGTCGACGTAGCTTCGGAACGGCGGACAACGGACCTCACTTCCGTGGAGGCCTCGGGCTGCGTTCTCGCAGGTGTAGCTCGTCGGGTGGACGAAGTAGTCGAGCGCCGCGGGTTCGACTCCCAGCGCGCGTTCAAGTCGGGGAGATGATTCCAGCGCAAATCGCGAGACGCCCAGCGATGAGGGGACTGCGAGCACCCGCTTGTCGAGTGCGTCGCCGAACGCTCGGACCATTTCGGCGACGGTCGGCGGGTTCGGGTCGCAGAGCTGGTACACCTCGCCGCAGGCGTCCTCGCGGGCGCTCAGGTGGTCGATGGCGTCCACCACGAAGTTCCGCGGGACGACGTTCACCTCGTAGGCTCCCGGGTCGCCGAAGACCGGCAGGATGGCCACGCGCGGTTGGCGGGCGAGCAGTCCGAGGACGTGGTACGGGCCGTCGTACTTCTGGGTCGCGCCGGTCTTGCTGTCGCCGACGGTGATCGCCGGGCGGTATATCGTGGCCGGAAGACCGTCGTCCATCCGGTCCTGTACCTCGACCTCCGCGAGGAACTTGGTCTCCTCGTAGTGATTGTTGAACGACTGGCCCACATCCAGATCACGGTGGGTGAACGTTCCGTCGTGGCGACCGCTCACGTAGCAGGTGCTGACGTAGTGGAATCCTCGGAGGTCGCCGATTCCGTCGGCGAAGTCGAGGACGTTGCGCGTCCCCTCGACGTTGACCGCCATCCCTACGTCGCGAGGGACGCCGAGGTCGTAGACGGCCGCGAGGTGGTACACCTCGACCGCGTCGGCCCGGAGGTCGTCGTAGTCGTTACCGAGGCCGAGGTCGTCCTCGGTGATGTCGCCGGTGTGGAGTTCGACGCGGTCGGGGTCGGCGAGTTCTGCCGCCCGAGATTCCGCGAGGTCGCGGTACCGGTCTTGGACGAGACACCGAATCGGCAGGGCGGTCCGGTCCAGCAGGCGCGCGACCAGTTCGGAGCCGAGGAACCCCGGGAACCCCGTGAGGAAGACGGACGCCATCACCGCACCCCCGGCAGTCGCTCCATCAGACGGAGCGCCGACGACATCCCCCTCGCGTACCATCCCTTCGGGAGCCAGTCGGGCGGCCGAATAGACCCGGCGCGCTGCTCGGCGACCGTCTGGGACTCGGTGTACTTCAGGAACCCCTCGCGGCCGTGTCGGCGTCCCAGCCCCGAGTCCTTCATCCCGCCCATCGGCGCGTCCACCGAGCCCCACGCCGCGGCGTACGCGTCGTTGACGTTGACCGTGCCGCACTCGATGCGTCTGGCCATCTCTCGACCGCGGTCACTGTCGGCAGTCCAGACGCTCGCGTTCAGGCCGTACGCCGAGTCGTTCGCCAGGGCGACTGCCTCGTCCGCGAAGTCGAACGGTCGAACCGAGACGACCGGCCCGAACGTCTCCTCACGGGCGATGTCCATCTCGCCGGAGACGCCGGACAGCACCGTCGGCTCGTAGAAGTACGGCCCGATGTCGGGTCGGGCGCGACCCCCGACGAGGAGATCTGCGCCCTTCCCGACGGCGTCGTCGACGTGGGCCTCGACGGTTTCCAATTGGTCGGCCGAGACGAGGCTCCCGACGTCGGCCTTCCAGTCGTAGCTCGCACGGAGGTCGATAGCGCGCGTTCGCCGTACGAACCGGTCGAGAAAGTCGTCGTACACCTCCCGCTGAACGTAGAGGCGCTCGAACGAGATGCAGAGCTGACCGGCGTTCGTGAAACACCCATGGACCGCACCCGCCGCGGCGGCGTCGAGGTCGGCGTCGGCCAGCACGACCATCGGGTTCTTGCCGCCAAGTTCGAGCGAGCAGTCCACGAGATTCTCGCCAGCTCGTCGCGCGACCTCGCGGCCGGTCTCGGTGCTCCCCGTGAAACAGACGTAGTCGACCTCGTCGACGAGCGCTGGCCCGACCTCGCTCCCCCGGCCGGTGACGACTTCGAAGACGCCCTCGGGGAGGCCAGCCTCCTCAAGCAGTTCGCGGACGAGCAGGGCGGCGAACGGGGTCTCGCTCGCGGGCTTCAGCACGACCGAATTTCCCGCGAGCAGGGCAGGAATCGCGTCCGAGACCGCGAGCGTGAGCGGGTAGTTCCACGGGGAGATGACGCCGACGACGCCGACGGGATGGCGGTGTTCGACCGTGCGAGTCAGCAACGGGAGCGCTCCCTTCCGGTCCACGGAGCCGAGATACTGTTCCGCGCGGTGGGCGTAGTGACGGGCGTTGGTCGCCACGTCCATCAGCTCCTCGAAGGCGTCGATTCGTGCCTTCCCGCTCTCGAGTTGGGTCACGTCGAGGAGTTCCGCCCGGCGGTCGAAGACGAGGTCGTGGAATTGCAGGAGGACCGCCGCGCGCTCGTCGACGGGGCGGTCGGCCCAGTCGGCCTGCGCGTCGCGGGCGCGCTTGACCGCCGCTCGAACGTCTGCGGGCGCGCAGGACGGAACCGTTCCGATGGCTTTGCCCGTGTAGGGAGCCTCGACGGTGAATTCGGAGCCGCCGGGGTTGGCCGGAACGGTCGCCGCGAGCTGCGAGAGGCGACCGGTGGTGATGGAGCCGGGAAGCGCGTCCGAGTGTGAGGCCATAGCCGACGGTCGGCCCGAACGGACATCAACGTTCTGACACGGCGAGAAACGCGTCGAGTGTTCACTCTCGGTGACGGCCTCGGGCTCCGGGACCGTCGGTCCCGGAGCCCGGTGGTAGGGCTGACGATGTTCTTGGCCTTCACACGGGTCACCGCGTCGAAATTCGAGGGACGGCTGTCGTGACGGTAGCCTCCCGCGACGCCGTGAGCCTTTTCGGAGCGAAGCCACAGCATTATTGTTCGAATTATACAATTACGATTCCGGTGCCGAGTCGCACCCTGCTCGTCGGCCTCCTGATGTTCGGCGTAGCGGAGACCCCTCGGAACGCGTTCCATGTTCACAAATCGGTGCCGGTCAGGTACGATTATAGTGTAATGTTGTGAAATCTGTACACAATCCTTTTAACGGTACAACACCTACGTACAGACGATAACGATGCCAGATTCGATGTCCGAACAACTCCAGCAAGACATGGCGTGCGAGGGACTACTCGAGTGCTTCCACGGCCTCAAGCAACTCGACAAAGAGTGTTTCCAAGCGCTCGTGAGCGCACCGGAACCGCTCACGGTGGACGAGATAGCGGACACGGTCGGTAAGGAGCGCTCGACCGCGTACCGTGCCGTTCAACGCCTACTCCAGACGGGGTTCATCCAGAAGGAGCAGGTCAACTACGAGCAGGGCGGCTACCGCCACGTCTACTCCCCGACCGACGCCTCGGAGATCACGAACGACATGCAGCGGATGCTCAACGACTGGTACGCCAAGATGGGTCAGCTCATTCAGGAGTTCGAGACGAAGTACGAGCGGGACGACGCGATGCCGCACGCGGAGGGTTGACATCCTCCGAGGGGGTTGGGCTACCGTCCCACTCGAACCGCACGGCTCGTGCCATCGGGGGTTGTGGACGCCCCGAACGTGACCCACCCGACCGTTCGAGGCTATCGGGCCGATGGTCGAGTGGGAGTGTCCGACTAATCCACGGGAAACCTCGGGGCTTGTCCCCGAGGCGGGTCACGGCATTTCAGGGAACGAGTTTCCGCAGGAAGGACAGCAGACGGTACGGTACCGTGTTCTCGTCGTAGTGTCGCCAACCGGTGTATCCGCCGGTCAGTGTCGTCGCGTCGTATCCCCTTGCTTCGAGGTGGGCCGTCGCTTTCTGCGCGACTATCCCGGCTTTGCAAACCGTCACTACCTCGCGGTCGTTCGGAATCCGGTCCAGATGCTCGTCGAGGGATGCGGTGTCGCCCCGTCGTAGGTCGCCGTAGACCGGGACGTTGACGCTCCCTTCGACGTGTTCGCGCTGGTAATTCTCGCGCGGACGAATGTCGATGACGAACACGTCATCGACCGAACGGCGGGCGTCGAGTTCCGACGGACTAATCTTGCTCATCGAACCCAATTTAGGGCGATACCGCCTTACCTGTGACGCTCTCTCGGGAAGGACTAGCTGGCGGGAAGTACCGTGAGTACGACTTCAGCAGGACCTCGGATCGGTCGTCACGGCCCTGCAAGAGACTCTCGATTCGGTTGGAGTGCACGAATCGCTCTCAAGCTACGACAACGGGGAATAGCGGAGGAAAGGCGGTACCTTTCGAACGTAGTTAGTCGAGAAGCTATCGGCTGTACCCCCGCCCTGAAGGGTGGGGTTTAGCCTCGAATTTCCAATAATTCGCCGAGCTTTTCGAACTTCGGCCCCGGATACGCCTTCGGGCTCTGTGAGACACCGTGGCGCGCCCAGCTGGCGGCCTGTTCCAGCGCAATGGTCGCTGGGTCAAGGAACGGGACGCCGAGTCGTTCCCGAATCTCTTCGTGGCGTTGTGCGAACGAGAGGCTCATACAGCCCGGGAACAGCGCCTCGGCGCCGTCCTCCTCGACCGCGGCCCGCCCTTCCGCGACCATCCGCTCGACCAAATCATCGGATTTGTGATCTATCGACTCGACCGGGGCGTCGACCGAGCGGACACTGACACATCGGTCGCCCAGCCCGTACTCCTCGGCCTGCTCCGCAGACATCGGGACGAGTTCGTCCAGAACCGTCAGCCAGCCGAACGAGTGGGAGACCTGCGCTGCAGTGTAGAACGTCGACTCGGCGGGACCGACCACGGGAATTTCGAGGAGTTCCCGTAGCGGACGCAGTCCCGGGTCGCCGAAACACCCGATAACGAGCGCGTCGTAGTCGGCTTCGATGTCGTACGCGCCTTTCATCGCGCCGACGACGCACCACGCCTCCTCGACGCCGCTCTCGATGCTCGACGGGCCGGGACCCGGTGCTTCCACGACGTCGACGTTAACGTGATTCGGGGTCAGTTCGTTCGCGATGCGTTCGCGGCGATTCCGCTCTTCGTTCGCCAGTCCCGTGCCAGGCACGAGGTAGACAACGTCGGTCATTGTATCGATGTGTTCGGTGATTCGTCGGTCGAATTCGCGGGCACAGCTAGCGGTCCCGTCGACCGCTGTGACCGTCGGAATCGTAATCTCACTCCGCGAATTCGCTACTCACCACCGTAGCAATTGAATAGCACTCTATAATAATACTGGGTTTGGGGAAATCCGGGGATTCGTCGAATCCGCCCTCTTCCCGTCGTTCATGGTGATTTCCCTATGGTTTCTTTAGCGTGGAACGCACACGCTTATGCGTGACTCACTCAGAGAACATCGACGATATCGACAGTCTCATCCTCCAGATACTCTCGTCGGACCCCCGTGCCCCGTACTCGGAAATCGCGGAGAAGGTACAACAGGCCGGTTACGAGATGAGTAGCGAGGGAATCCGATATCGGGTGTCGAAGCTCATCGACACGACCACCGTGTTCTTCCTCCTCGACCCCGAGGACATCAGATGGGAGATCGTACGAATCGCCGTCGAAGCGGTCGACGAGGAAGGGGCGAAAGACGAGGTGTTCCGGATGCTCGGGGAGATGCGGTTCTGGCATGTGGTCCGCGGAATCGGCACGTACGACGTGTACGCGGTAGGGATGGCACCGACGCTCAGAGAGATCGACGACCTAGTCACGGAAGTCGAAGAGTCCGATGCCGTCGAGCGGGTCGACCATATCGTCGTGACCGAACGTGACAGTAGCATGGGTGACTACTACTTCTCTTCGAATCCGTTAGATACATCAGAGGACTAATCTTAACACGAGTACAACGAATATCTATGACAGAGTACGGTTGCAAGGTGTGTCGCGTCCTCGATAGATACGGTCTCGATACCTACGAGGACCGTCTCGTCGAACAATGGACCGCTGACGCCGAAAATCGAAAGGGGTACCGAGCACTCGCGGAGGAACTCAACGTCACGCTTCTCCGAAACGAGATGGACCGCGCGGGACTGGAGACCCTAGGTGGAGAAGCTCAGTCGAAGTACGAACGCCTACAGGACGACAGCGTGACGGCGACCGAAGTCGAGAACGTGTTGCGTCGAGAGGGAGTCCCGATAGAACAGTTACAGGACGATTTCGTCTCGTATGGGGTCGTTCGGACCCACCTCGTCGACTGTCTGGGTTTAGAGGCCGAGCAGACGCAGGGGGAGTGGGAGCGGGACGCCATCGCTATCACGGCCAGTCGAGCGGAGGAGAAAGCGTCTGAGGCAGTTCGCTCCTTACTGAACAAAGGCGAGCTCGCGGTCGGTGCAGACATCACGGTTCACGCGACGATAGAAGTCGAGTGCGAGGACTGTCACACTCAGGTCCCCGTAGAGCGGGCCCTCCGACGGGGGTATGTCTGTCAATGTACGGAGTGAAACGATGACGGAACTGTCCCTTCAGGTTCGAAACATCGGTGGTATCGAAGCGTTGGAAGCGACGTTCGAGGACGGCGTCGTCCTCGTCGCTGGCCCGAACGCGTCGAACAAGACGTCGCTACTGAAGGCGCTCTCGTTCGCACTTGGGAGCGACGATGTCCCGATTCGAAGCGGTGCGGCGTGCGCCGAAGTGACGCTGTCGTACGGCGACCGGACCGTCGTTCGAACGGCGGAGCGAAACGGTGCAGGCGTTTCGATCTCCGGCGACCCGTGGATACCGGGCGACGACTCGGACGCGCTCGTCACGTTCGCTACACTTCTGGAGTTCAATCCGCTGAGAGCCGCCGTCCGCAACGGACGCCCGTTCGAGGAAGCGCTAAAGGCCCCGCTCGACCTCGAATCGCTCGAAGCCGAGCGGTCGGCCAAGATGAGTGAGAAGCGCGACCTGCAGGACCGACTGAGTCGACTCGACGGCGTGGAATCGGAGTTCGACCGGGTTCGCGAGGAACTGTCGTCAAAGCGCGACCGCATCGAGGAACTCGAACGCGAACTCGACTCGCTCGAAGAGCGTCGCTCGGATTCGACCGACTCCGACGAGGAGCTCGACCGCCTGCGCGAGAAACGCGCGAAACTCGTCGGAGAGCGGGACACCCAGCGGCGACGGGTCGAGACGACCGAGGACGCGATCTCCCGATTAGAGGACGAACTCGAACAGGTGGACGACCGCATCGCCGAGGCTGAAGAACGGGTGGCCGGACACGACGTCGAGTCCTTACGGGCCGAAAAAGAGCAACTGCAACAGAGCGTCGCCGAGCGACGAGACCGAGTAGAGGTGCTTCAGTCGGTCCTGACCGCGAACCGCGAGATGCTCAACAGCGACTTCACGGGCGTCGTCGGTCGGGAGCGGACGTTGATGGGCGATACGTACTCGTGTTGGGCGTGCGGTCAGGAAGCCGCCGACAGCGACTTCGAGGAGACGCTCGAGGACCTCGTCGAACTCGTCGAGGAGGACCGCGAGAAGCTCGATGAGTACCGGCCCAGAATTCGAGAGCTGGAGTCCGAGATCGAAGCCGCCCGGGACGCGGAATCGTCGCTCAGGGAGCGACGCGACCAGCGCCAGGATATCGAGGATTCGCTCGCGGAGCGCCGGGAGTCCTTGGAGGTACAACGCGAGCGCCTTCGGGAGGTCGAGTCGGACCTCCGTGACGTTACCGCCGACATCGAGGAACACGAGCGCGAGCGAGCCGACACCGAATCCGATATCGCCAGCGAGATAGAGGACGTTCGGGTGACGCTCCAGACGGTCCAGAACGAGGTCGACCGGCTCGAAGACCGCCGTGAGGAACTCACAGAGCGGGTCGAAGAGCGCCGGAACCTCCGCGACGATGTCGAAGCGCTCCGGTCGGAGATCACCGAGCTCACCCAGCGGATCGAGAACGCCGAACAGGAGCTTCGGACGTCTTTCAACGAGACGATGGACGACTTGGTCGGGTTGCTCGGATTCGAACGCATACAACGAATCTGGCTGGACGGTGACTTCGAGCTGGTAATCGCTCGGGAGACGGACGGGAGCGTCCAGCGCGAGAGCGTCGAACACCTCGCCGAGAGCGAGCGGGAACTCATCGGGCTGGTTCTCGGACTGGCGGGGTACCTGACCTACGATCTGCCCGAGCAGGTCCCGATGCTCGCGCTGGACTCGTTCGGCGCGTTCGACATCTCTCGGGCACAGCGGCTCCTCGAATACATCTCTGACGTCGCCGGACACGTCCTGGTCGCGGTCCATCCGGACCGGGCGGCGGAACTCGATTTCCCCGTATCGGAAGTGACGGCATTCCTCACTTCACAAGCGTAATCCTCCGTCTTCTCACTCGACTCCGGAGATGTCAAACAGTGCCTTGCCAATCCGTCACAATATCACCGGAACGGATTACTGTATGAGAGGGGACCAGCCCGATAAATAACTTCCTTAGGGCGTTAATAATTGCGGTCGCAGTGGAACTTTCCCCGGAAATTCCAAACTCCATTCTGGCACTCGGGAGCACACCACTCGACACGGAAGCCCGGCGCGTCGTCTGCCAACCTCGTGGAACTCGGCGAAGAAGCGGAGAACGAAGCGATTGTGGTGTTCATTTGGCCGCCACCCGAACTATTTAGTCCGTGATTTACTCACACGGACGTACGGCTGGACGAGAAAGTCATGTATGCCAACATAAACGGCGCGGAGTTGTACTACGAGGTACTGGGCGAAGAGAACGACGATGCGATCATGGTTCTCCACGGTGGCCCGGGAATCAGCGACCACCAGAAGGGAAAGAAGGCGTACCGTTCCTTGGCCGACGACTACAAGGTAGTCGTCTACGACCACCGGGGATGCGGGCAGTCGAGTCTGACGCCGCCGTACTCGAACGCCCAGTACGCGAAGGACGCCGAGGCGCTCCGACGACACCTCGGTCTCGGTGAGGTGGTCTTTATCGGCGGCTCGTACGGCGGTTTCATCACGCAGGAGTACGCGATTCGGTATCCGGAGAACCTCGTCGGGTTCGTGCTCCGCGATACTGCACCGACCGGAAAGTACGAGCAGAACGCGTGGGAGAACGCCCGCGAATCGTGGGACGACCTGAAGGAAGCGGACTTCGACATCCCCGATATCACTTGGGAGGAGTTCGAACGCGTCATGGACGGTGACGTCCGTTCGGACGAGGAGTTCGAGCGCATCTGGCTGGGGATGCTCCCCCTCTACGAGCCCGATATCTCCGAGTTCGACGCCGAGGCCGCTCGCGAGGCTGTCGAGTCGCTCGACCTCCACCACGAGACCCACAACGTAATGTTCACCGAAGAGCACCCGGAGATGGACTACACGGACGACCTCCCGGCGGTCGACGTGCCAGCGCTGGTGACGGTGGGTCGCCACGACTGGATCACCCCGCCGGAAGCAAGTCGTGAAATAGCGGACCTGTTGCCCGACGCGCGCTACGTCGTCTTCGAGGAGAGCGGTCACTCGCCGAATCTGGACCAGCAGGAAGAATACCTCGCGCGGGTCCGCGAGTTCTTCGACGATATCGGGTTCGGCCTCGGAGGTGCATCGGCGTGACGGGAGTGAGCGACCCGGACGTGATGAACGTCGCCGACGCAGTCAGCGTCTCCTGGCGGACCGTCGACGGCGGCGAGCGACTCACCTACGTCGAGCGCGAAACGGGGACCGACACCATCTGGGAGTACCGCTCGGACATCCGCGCGTCCGAGCGAGTCGTCTCGTTCGACGACCGCGTCTCTGGCCGGTGGGGACGCATCGACTGGAACGCCGACGGGACGAAGGTCACGTACACGCGCGGCGGGGACGTCCACGTCTACGACACCGAAACCGGGGCGGAGACGACGCCAGCGCCCAGCGACGCGTTCGACAGCGAACCTCGCTGGGCGCCGAGCGGCGACGAACTCGCGTTCATCTCGGGCCGGGGCGACGCCAACGACGTGTGGCGGGTGAACGCCGACGGGACCGGCCTCGAACGGGTCACGGAGGGTGCGAACCCCCACGACGACAAGCGGTGGGAACCGTCGTGGAGCCCGGACGGGGACAGCATCGCGTACGTCGCCGCCGACGAGTGGCACGGACGCGACTGGGCCGACGAGGCCCATGTGGTCCACCTCCCGAGCGGGAAGGACGAGCAACTCACCACCGGGCTCTCGGTGACGAGCGTCCCCTCGTGGGGTCCGGACGGCGAACGCGTCGCGTTCTTCACCAAGCGAGTGGCCGAACCGTGGTATCGCCACTCCGAGGACATTCACGTCGTCGACCTCCGGACGGGGACTCGGCGCGTCTATCCCGTCGAGGCATCCCACAGGTACAACGTGCAACAGCCCCTCTGGGCGCCCGACGGCGGGAAGCTGTACTATCCGGTGCGAGAACGCGGAACCCAACAGCTCGAAGCGATACTCCTCCACAACGACAGCGACGCCGAGGGCGTACCGACTCGACTGACGGTCCACGACGGCGTCTTCGGGGCCGGACCGGTTCGGCTCTCGCCGAGCGGCGACACCCTCGGGTTCGTGTACGCCGAGCAGGACGAGCCGTCGCACATCAGGCGGCTGTCGACCGCGGGCGGGGACCCCGAGAGACTCCGTGCGCCCGATACGCCGGACGGGGTCGTCGTTCCGGAGAACGTGACCTACGAGTCCTTCGACGGGATGTACATCAACGCCTACGTCTACAAGCCGGACGAGGTGGACGAAACCAATCCCGCGCCGACGCTCGTTCAGGTCCACGGGGGGGCACACTTCCAGTTCGGGAATGGCTGGCATCCCATGGAGCAGTATCTCGCCGCCCGCGGGTTCGTCGTCGTCGGAATCGACTTCCGTGGGAGCGGCGGGTACGGTCGTTCCTTCCAGGAACTCTCGATGGGCGACTGGGAAGGCGGCGAAGTGAAGGACGCCCGCGAGGCGGCGCGGTTCGCGCGCGACCTTCCGTACACCACCGACGAAGTCGGTATCTACGGCGGGTCGTGGGGCGGATTCATGACGCTACAGTCGATTTCGCAGTATCCGGACGTCTGGGACGCCGCCGTCGAGTGGTACGGCGTCGTCAATCAGTTCACCGACTACGAGGCGGTCGACCGCGTCGGTCGACTGCTCACCGAGCGTGACCTCGGGGGGAGCCCCGAGCAGGTCGAGGAGCGATATCACGGTGCGTCGAGCCACTGGCGACTCGACGAGGTGACGGCACCGCTCGCCGTCCTTCACGGTGCCGACGACGAGCGAGTCCCAATCAATCAGGCCGAGGAACTGATCGATTTCTTCGAGGGTGGACCCGTCCCGTTCGAGGCGACCATCTACGAGAGTGAAGGACACGGGTTCCGCGACGCGGAAAACCGACGGGATGCTGTCCGTAGAACCGCAGACTGGTTCGACCGTCATCTCGGGTAATCCGAATCGTTTTCTGGTTGGCCAAAACTTATATACCCACTCACTAAATTGAGAATCGGTAACAAGCACTATGCGTATTGATAGCCCCCACTCAGAGCGGCGCGACCTGCTCAAGTACCTCGGCGCTGGCGGTCTCGTCGGACTCGCGGGTTGCACCAGTAGCGAATCGGGTGGAGACGAACAGGACACGACGACCGAATCCTCAACGACCGAATCCTCGTCGACCGATACAGAGGACGACTCGGGGGAGGCCTCGCGTGACGGAATGCCCGTCGTCGGAATCGGCAACGAGCCACGCGGGTTCAATCCCCTCACCATCTCGGACTCCTCGGCATGGGCGATCATGGACCAGTTGTACGTCTATCCGACAGTCAGGGACCCGGACGACCCCAACGAGACGGTCGGATTCGCGTTCAGCGATTGGGAGTTCGACCCCGACTCGCTCACCGGAAGCGCGACGATACGCGAGGGCATGACGTGGACCGACGGCGAGGACTTCACGGCAGACGACGTCGCGTTCACCTTCGAGTACCTGATGGAGAACGAGGGCCACCGGTTCGAGGCGAACGTGGGCAACTTCGAGGAAATCACCGCGACTGACACCCACGAGATCGAGTTCACGCTTCAGGACGAAGTCGCCGCAGTATTCACCCCGGATACCGGCGCGTTCGCGGTGCCGATACTCCCCGAACATGTCTGGAGCGAAGTCGACGACTACACCGAGTACGCCCCCGACAGCATCGTGGGTGCGGGCGGGTTCGAGTGGGAAGACGCCAGCGAAGGCAACTGGTACGAGCTGTCGGCCCGCCCCGACGCGCTCCCCGACGAGATACACGAGGGGCCGTACGTCGACGGACTCCGGTTCCGCGTGTTCGGTGAGACGACCGCGCTCATCAACAGCCTGAAGAACGGAGAAGCCGACCTCACCTACGACTCGATTACTCCGAACCGGGCGTTCCAGCTCCAGGACAGCGACGACGTGACGGTCTGGGACGCCCCGAGCCGCGGGTACAACTACATCGCGCTCAACATGCGTCGGGTCCCGTTCGACGACAGGGCCTTCCGTCAGAGTCTCGGCTTCGTCTACCCGTACGATTATCTGGTCAACAACCTCCGGAAGGGACTGTCGACGCCGGGCGACTACGCCGCCGCGAACGTGTACGACCCGTGGCGGCCCGACGACTTCGAGACCCCGTTCGAACACGGCCCCCATCAGACCGAAGACGGCAAACTCGACGTCGAACGCGTCCGGTCGTTCCTGGAGAACGCAGACGGCGAGCACGACTACACGTTCGACTCCGTCGAGTCCTCAGAGGTGACCGGCGACAAGGAGATTCGCGTCGACGGCGAACTCCTGACCGAGGCCCACACGGACAACGACGGCGAGTCCGGACAGGGACCGCTCAAGATGATGCTCACCCCGCCCAGCGCCTCTCCTGTCGTCGCGAGGGCGTGTGCCCGGTTCGTCGAGAACCTCAACGAGGTCGGGATACCGGCCGAACAGGAACCGGTCGCGGAGAACAGCCAGACGTCTCGCGTTCAGGGTAACGAGGACTTCGACATGTGGGAGTCCCAGTGGATCTACATGCCCAAACCGCACATGTACCTCGGATTCTGGCTCCACAGCTCGCGAGCCGACCTCGAGAGCGAGACCGAGGACGTTCACCTCAACCCGATGGGATACACGGGGGCAGACGACCTCATCACCGAGGTTCAGAGCACGTACGATCCGGAAGAACAACAGGCCGCGACTCGGGAAGCGCTCGCGACCATCTACCAGGACGCACCTGCGCTCATCACCGAGTACCCCAACCGGCTTCACGCGACGACGAACACGTACGACGGTTGGGTGAAGATGCCGGGCGGTATCTCCCAGAACCCCTGGTCGTACCTCAACGTGAGCACGCAGGAGTAGTAACCGAGTAACTAATCTCCCCATCACACTCCATGGCACGGCTAACTGGACGATACGTCCTCCGACGGCTACTCATAAGCTGCGTCACTATTTACGCGCTGGCGACCCTGCTGTTCGGGCTCCTGCACGCGATGCCGGGGAGTCCAATCGACTCGCTCGTCGGGCCCAGCATGACGTCCGAGCAGATACAGCGTCTCGAGGGACAGTTTGGACTGAACGAACCGCTCTGGCAACAGTACGTCGATTTCATCCGAAACTACCTCGTGTTCGATTTCGGAACGTCGGTTTCGACGCTCGAACCAGTGAACGAGCGCATCCTCGAGCGACTGTTCCCCACGCTCATCCTGTTCGTTCCCGCATTCATCTTGCAGTACAGCATCGGGACGATACTTGGGACGTACTTCGGGTGGAAGCGGGGCAGTAAGGTCGAACTCGGCGGATTCGTCGCCGGACTGACCCTCTACAGCATCCCGTTTTTCTGGCTCGGATGGATACTCATCGGCGTGTTCGCCTACGAGCTGAACGTGTTGCCGTCGGGTCAGATGCTTCCGCCGTACGTCAACGAGTTCACATGGTTCGAGGCCGTCACCAAACTCGTCCTGCATCTGACGCTACCGGTACTCTCGCTCGCGCTCATCGGCTGGGCTGGCCCGATGCTGATCATGCGAACGACGATGCAAGACGTCGTCGACGCCGACTACATCGACTTCGCGCGGGCGCAGGGATACCCCGAATCGACGGTGATGACCAAGTTCGGCGCGCGAAACGCGCTCATCCCCGTCGTCACGCAGGCGATCATCGGTATCGCGTTCATGATAGACGGGAGCGTCATCGTAGAGACTGTGTTCTCGTGGCCGGGCATCGGCGAACTACTCGTCGATGCCGTCTTCGAGAAGGACCTCCCGACCGCGCTCGCGGCGTTCTACACGCTCGGCGTGCTCATCGTAGTGTTGCGGTTCGTCACTGACATCGTGTACACATACATCGACCCGCGGATAGAGTTCGGAGGGACCGACTGATGGCGACGAGTGACGCGACTGATTCACGGCTCGACCGCTTCCGAGACCGG
The DNA here is from genome assembly GCF_024138125.1 of Halorussus salilacus. Taxonomy (NCBI): domain Archaea; kingdom Methanobacteriati; phylum Methanobacteriota; class Halobacteria; order Halobacteriales; family Haladaptataceae; genus Halorussus; species Halorussus salilacus. The sequence goes on along the minus strand of NZ_CP099996.1, from coordinate 32,210 downwards.
ATGACCCCGTGGCTCATCGGCCTGCGGCGGACCTGGGACCAGTTCACCGAGTCGCCTCTGGGACTCGTCGGGCTGTTCATCCTCGCGGCCATCGGCTTCACGGCGGTGTTCGCCCCGTACCTCGCACCGCACTCGCTCGACTGGCAAGCGTATGGCGGCAACCCCTCGTTCGATCAGGCGAGTTCGCTCCCACACCCGCCAGTGTTCGGCGACCCGTTCTTCGCGCCACTGGGAACTGATAGCATGGGTCACGGTATCCTGACGCAACTCATCTACGGGAGCCGGACCGCCCTCTACATCGGACTCGCCGCTGGCCTGCTATCGTCACTGGTCGGCGTCCCTGTGGGCATCGTGAGCGGCTACTACAGCGACACCAAGATAGACGAGGGCATCCAGCGGATCATCGACGTGATGTACGGCCTGCCGTTCCTCCCGCTGGTCATCGTGCTCGTGTTCGTTCGCGGCGTGACGACAACGAACATCATCCTCGCCATCGTCGTCAAATCGTGGTTGAACAACGCAATCGTCATCCGCGGGCAGGTGATGTCGCTGTCCGAGCGGCCGTTCGTCGAGGCGGCGCGCGCGAGCGGTGCGTCCGACCTCCGCATCATGGGCCGCCACATCGTCCCCAACATCCTCCCCATCGGGTTCGTCTACCTCGCCCAGGACGCGGCGTTCGCCATCCTTATTCAGGCGAGTCTCGCGTTCCTCGGGCTCGCGGACTTCACGGACATCTCGTGGGGGACGATGCTCCAGTGGATACAGGTCGAGGGCTACGTGTACACCGCACCGTGGTGGCTCATCCCGCCGGGTGTGATGATCGCGCTATTGGCCGCGTCGTTCTACTTCATCGGATACAGCCTCGAAGACGTCATGAACCCCGGAGGTCGATAACGCATGAGTACGATTCCGTCGTCCGTCGAAGCGACCGAGACGGTCCTGGAAGTGGAGGACTTATCAGTAACGTACAGAATGGGTGATGAGCCCGACGTCCCGGCGGTCAGGGACGCGAGCTTCACCGTCGAGCGCGGGAAGACGTTCGGCATCGTCGGCGAGTCCGGCTGTGGGAAGACGACCGCGATGCGAGCGCTCATCGGGCTACTCGACGACAACGGCGAAGTCACCGGCGGGCAAGTCGAACTCAACGGACGCGACCTGACGACGCTGTCGGACGCCGAACTCCGTGCCGTCCGGTGGTCAGAGGTCGCCATGATCCCGCAGAACGTGATGAACGCGCTCAACCCCGTCGAGACTGTCGGCTCCCAGATCGTCGACGTGATCTGCCTCCACACGGACCGCTCGCGCGAGGCGGCGCGGGCCCACGCCGAGGACCTGTTCGACCGAGTCGGTCTCGACCCGTCACGGATGAACGACTACCCACACGAGTTCTCGGGCGGGATGCTCCAGCGGGCCGTCATCGCGATGGCCATCTCCTGTGACCCCGACCTACTGGTGGCCGACGAGCCGACGACTGCCCTCGACGTGGTCGTTCAGGACGAGATCCTCGACGAACTCGCATCGATTCAGGAGGAGTTCGACCTCTCTGTGCTGGTCATCAGTCACGACATCGGCGTGATGGCCGAGATATGCGACGACATCGCGGTGATGTACGCCGGAGAGGTCATGGAACGGGGACGCGTCGAAGACGTGTTCGTCGACTCCGCGAACCCCTACACGCTCGGGCTCAAGAACTCGTTCCCGAGCGTCGACGACGCCGACAAGGAACTCGTCTCCATCCCGGGAACGGCTCCCGACCCGACGAACCAACCGTCGGGATGCGTGTTCCGCGACCGGTGCCCGTTCGCGACCGAGGAGTGCGCCGAGGTGGAACCGGACCTTCAGGAGGCACCGGGAGGTACCGGTCACGTCTCGAAGTGCCACTACGTCGACGACATCGAGCGCATCCGCGAAGAGGCGACCGACCCCGCGAAGTGGGGCGGTGCGGAGAGTCTCGCCGACGCTCGCACCCCGACCGACGAACCGCTCGTCGAGGTCGAGGGGCTTCGGAAGTACTTCGACAACGACAGGAGTTTAGTCGACACCCTCCTCGGACGCGAACCCGAACCGGTGAGGGCCGTCGACGACGTGGACTTCACCGTCAACCGGGGCGAGTTCTTCGGTATCGTCGGTGAGTCGGGCAGTGGTAAGTCGACGCTCGGGCGGCTTCTCCTCAAACTCATCGAGCCGACAGACGGGTCGATACGGTTCGACGGCACCGACCTGACGGCCATCGACCGCGGCGACGAACACGCGTTCCGTCGCGACGCGCAGGTCATCTTCCAGGACCCCTTCGAGAGCCTGAATCCACGACTCACCGTCCAGCAGACGCTGCTCGAACCCCTGTCCATACTCGGTGAGGTGGACTCGTACTCCGAGCAGGTCGACTACGCTGAGAGGGTCCTCGAAGACGTCGGCCTGTCGCCAGCCGAGGAGTATCTCCGGCGGTTCCCCGACCAGCTGTCGGGCGGCGAGCGCCAGCGGGTCGCCATCGCACGGGCGCTCGTCGTCGACCCGGAGTTCATCGTCGCCGACGAGCCGGTGTCGATGCTCGACGTGAGTATCAGGGCCAACGTGCTCAACCTTCTCGAACGGCTCGGAGTCGAGCGAGACCTCACGTTCGGTATCATCAGCCACGACATCAGCCTCGTCCGGAACGTCTGCGACCGGACGGGCGTGATGTATCTCGGTGAATTCGTCGAACTCGGTCGGACTGCCGACCTCGTGGACGACCCGAAACACCCCTATACGAAGGCACTGGTCGACTCCGTACCGGTTCCCGACCCGACGGTCGACCGCAAAGGAGCGAGCATCGCGGGCGAGACGCCCTCACCACGCGACCCGCCCACGGGATGCCGGTTCCATACGAGATGTCCCGAGGTCATCCCGCCAGCGGAGTTCGAGTTCGAACCGGGCCAGTTCCGGTCGGTGATGGACCTCAGACAGGACCTAGCGGCGGACAGGCTACGCCTGAACGCAGTTGGGGAACGAGCCGACGGTGAGGTCGTAGAACAGCTGAAAGCCGAGTACTTCGAGGAGTTTCGCGACCCGAACGCTGAAGCCGTCATCGACGAGGCGCTCGAAGCCGTCGCGACCGGCGAAACGGACGAGGCGCTTGCTCTTCTCGAAGACGCGTTCGAGACGCCGTGCGAGACCGACGTTCCGGAGTACCACGAGGTGGACGGTATCTACGTCGCGTGCCACCTCTACTCGGAGGAGTGAACGTCACTCCCTTCTATAGTGCGAGTGAGAACATCCGCTTCACGGGCTGAGAAGCCGGTAGAAACCCATACTGCCGAGAAGGATCATCGCGATCCCGGTCGCGGTGACGCCGACCACGTCCGCGGTCGTCACGAGGTACGGGGTCGTCAGTCCAAATATCATTACGGAGAAGCCAAGCGCGAACAACACCGAACAGACCGTGAGCGCGAGGAGGAATCCCGCTTGCCCTGTATCGGTAATCGAACGGTCGGAATTCGAGACGCTCATGTGACTACCCTTTCACCCCGAAGGCATAAGCTTTTGCGAGGGAGCAGTCCGCGAGGACCCCACGTCAGCATCCGGTCGATGAGCTACTCGTTGGGACGGACGACGACCTTGCCGAAGACCTCCCGGTCCTCGATGAGGCGATGGCCGTCGGCGATGTCATCGAGCGGGAGAACCCGGTCGATGACAGGCTCGACCTCCCCGCGAGCGACCCACTTGAGGGCGTCCCGGAAATCCTGCCGGTTCCCCATCGGCGCGCCGAGGATCTGGCGGTGGCGCTGGTAGACCGACCGGATATCGATGTCAGGGTCGGGACCGCTGGTCGCGCCGCAGATGACCATCCGCCCGCCCATCGCTAGGGCGTCGATGCTCGTCTGCCACGTTTCCTGACCGACGTGGTCGGCCACGAGGTCCACGCCGCGTCCGTCTGTGAGGTCGCGGACCGCTTCGTCGAAGGGCGCTTCGGTGTAATCGATAACGGCGTCGGCCCACTCTTCGAGTCGGGCGGCTTTCTCGTCGCTGGACGTGGTCGCGTACGCCGTCGCACCGATTCGTTCGGCGATCTGGAGCGCGGCGTTCCCGACGCCGCCGCTTGCCCCGAGTACGAGCGCCGACTCCGCTGGCCGGAGACCCCCGGTGGTGACCAGCATCCGCCAGGCGGTCGTGAACGTGATCGGCCAGGCCGCGGCGGACACGAAGTCCAGCTCGTCGGGCTTCGGTTCGACGTTCCACGCTGGAACGGTAAGGTACTCGGCGAGCCCGCCGGGCAGGTCCTCGCCGATGATACGGTACTCGGGACACATCGTGTGCTCGCCGTTGAGGCAGAACTCGCACTCTCCGCATGTGACTCCGGGGTAGACGATCACCGACTCGCCTTCCTCGACCCCGGTTACGTCCGGCCCGACCGAATCGACGACGCCGGAGATGTCGCAACCGGTCCGTCTCGGGAAGTCGCCCTCGTCTTCGGGATGGCCGAGCCGCGCAAAGACATCGAGTCGGTTGAGCGCGCACGCTTCGACCTGAATCCGGACCTCCTCGGGGCCGGGTTCGGGAGTGTCGACGGTCGCAATTTCCAACGCTTCGTCTGGTGATCCGTACTGGGTAATATGCGCTGCTCGCATACGATTACCATGGGAGACGAGGGTAATATACGTACCACATGCTACCGCGAGGCAAACGTTTTTGCCAATCGGTGAGACAGTAGCACCTGTATGAGCCAGTCAGTAGCCGATAGTGAGGCGCTTAGTAGCCTCGAAGGCTCGGTAGTGGACGCCGTCTCCATCGACGAACCGTGGGCGCTCCTCGAGAAGTTCTCCGGTCTCGAACGACTGTCGGGGACCGAGGAGGAGGAGGAGGCCGCAGAGTACATCGCGAACCGGTTGGAATCGTTCGGCGTCAGCTACGAGCGGTACGACCCGGAGCTGTACATCAGCCAACCGCACGACGCGACCATCCGAACGCCGGACAGGGAGTTCGAACCCGGTCCCGTCAAGACCGTCTCGTTCGCCGCCTCGACCACGGTCAGTGGCGATGTGGTGTACGTCGGGTCGGTGAGCGACGACCTCCTGTCGGAGGGCTCCGCCGAGGAGAACGACTTCGAGGACGTCGACCTCGACGGGAAGATCGCGCTGACGACGGCAGGTAGCCTCTCGATTCGCGCCACCAGTATCCTCGAAGACCGGGGTGCCATCGGCGTCGTCGCCATCCACCAGCACGACAGCGAACCGCACAACGGTATCGCCACGCCCATCTGGGGCGGGGCCCCGAGGCTCGACGAGAAGGACGAGATTCCCGACGTGCCCATCGTGAACGTGAGCAAACCGGACGGCGAGACGCTCCGCGAGTGGGCGGAGTCCGACGACGGGCTGAAACTCGAGATGGAGACCGACCTGACGACCGACTGGTTCGAGTGCCCGGTCATCGAAGCGCGAATCGAGGGCGGGTCTTCGCCCGAGAACGACGATTTCGTCCTCCTACACGGCCACTACGACTCGTGGTACGTCGGAATCACGGACAACGCGACCGGCGACGCCGGACTGCTCGAACTCGCTCGAATCTTCGACGAGCACAGCGACCAACTCGACCGCGACCTCCGCATCGCGTGGTGGCCTGCTCACTCGACCGGGCGCTACGCTGGCTCGACGTGGTACGCCGATGAGTTCGCTCAGGAACTCAACGAGCGGTGCGTCGCGCAAGTGAACATGGATAGCCCGGGGGCGAAAGACGCGACCGAGTACACCGACATGTCGTGCTGGACGCCCGAGGCCCATCCCCTCGTCGCAGACGCCATCGAGGACGTGACGGGAGCGCCCTACGAGGAGCACTTCCCGTTCCGGGCGGGCGACTACTCGTTCGACAATCTCGGAATCACCGGCTTCTTCATGCTCTCGTCGAACATCCCGACGGACGTGCGCGAGGAGCGTGGCTACCACGAGGTCGGCGGTTGCGGTGGAAACTCGGACGCGTGGCACGTCTCGACCGACACGCTCGACAAGGCCGGGAAGGACGAACTGGTCCGGGATATCCGGCTGTACGCGGTGAGTCTGCTCCGCGTCCTCAACGCCGACGTTCTGCCGTTCGACCACGCTCGGAACGTCGCCAGCATCCGCGAGACCGTCGCCGAGTACGACGAGGCCGCAGGGGAACACTTCGACTTCGGTCCCGTTCTCGACGAGCTCGACTCTCTCGAAACCGAACTCGAATCGTTCTATGCCGATGTCGGGTCAGGCGCGACCTCACCTGCCGAAGCGAACGACGCCATCAAGCGCCTGTCACGGATTCTGACGCGGCTCAACCTCGTTCGGGACGGCCAATTCGAGCAGGACCCGGCGGTCGGACGCCAGCCGGTGCCCCGGCTCGCTCCGGCCCAGAAGTTCGACGCGCTCGAAGGCGACGACGCGAAGTTCCTGCAGGTGCAGTTGAAGCGCGAGTCGAACGCGGTCATCGGCGAACTCCGTCGAGCGCGGGAACTCGTCGCATAGCGACGAATTCCCCGTGGGAACGTTGGCAGTACGCTACCCGTCTGCAGGTGCGGTTCGGCGCGGTTCGAGTCCGCGCGGCGGGCCTCGCGGTCGGATGGTGCCCCGTCCGACTGCAACCCCCGGTTCGGCGACTCGCTCGAACGCTACCGGGCCGTACAGTCCGGCCCCCGTTAACACGAGCGGGGACAGTCGACAGCCACTCACTTGTGCCATCGAGCGGATCGCGCGACCGGTACCTGTCATCCAAGGGGCAACGCCCGTCGGATAGAAATCACCGCGGTCGACTCCGCAGACGGGCGTCCTTACCGTCGTCTCTCTCCCGAAGCCCAGTCGAGACGTACAAGCGCGGGTGAAGCGGTGGAACTGAACGAAACCAGAACACTTTCGCGAGACGGCTCCCAGACACGCGTATGGGACAGGACCTGTTCAGTCCGATAACCTTCAGAGAGACGACCGTACCGAATCGCGTGATGGTGTCGCCGATGTGCATGTACTCGTGTGAGAGCCGTGACGGCCTCGCGACCGACTGGCACATGGTCCACCTCGGGAGTCGCGCGGTCGGCGGCGCGGGACTCGTGATGACCGAAGCGACGGCGGTCTCGCCGCGCGGTCGGATCACGCCCGACGACCTCGGAATCTGGAGCGAGGAGCACGCCGACGCGTTGCGCCCGACCACCGAGTTCATCAAGTCTCAGGGCTCGGTCCCCGGCATCCAGCTCCAGCACGCCGGACGGAAGGGCAGCAAGACCCGCCCGTGGGACGGCGGCAAACCGCTCCGGCCGAGCGAGGGCGGGTGGCCGACGCCGATGCCGAGCGACGTTCCGTGGCCCTACGACGACGAGCCGCCGGAGGCGGACGTTCTGAGCGAGGACGACGTTCAGGGTATCGTCGACGAATTCGTCGCGGGCGCAGAGCACGCGCTGAGCGCCGGGTTCGAAGTGGCCGAACTGCACGCCGCCCACGGGTACCTGCTACACCAGTTCCTCTCGCCACACACGAACCGTCGGACCGACGCGTACGGCGGGAGCTTCGAGAACCGGATTCGGCTCCCGGTCGAGGTGGCCGAAGCCGTTCGCGAGGTGTGGCCGGACGACAAGCCGCTGTTCGTGCGCATCTCCGCGACGGACTGGCTCGACGGCGACTCGTGGACCGTCGAGCAGTCGGTGAAGCTGTGTCGCGAACTCGCGGCAGTCGGTGTCGATCTGATAGACGTGAGCGCGGGCGCGCTGACGCCGCTTCAGGACCTTCCCGACACGGGCCCCGGCTATCAGGTCCCGTTCGCGGAGGTGATTCGCGAGGAGAGCGAAGTCCCCGTCGGGTCCGTCGGGAGCATCACGGGAGCCGCGCAGGCTGACGCGCTGATTCGCAACGAGCGCGCAGACCTTGTCGTCGTCGGCCGCCAACATCTCCGCGACCCCTACTTCGCGAATCACGCCGCCGAAGAACTCGGCCGCGACGAGGAGACGCGATGGCCGGACCAGTACGATTACGCGATTTGAACGGGATATTCCGCGGTAATCCGTCGAAACGCCGCTGTCGACCGATTTTTCCGGTCGTTATCCGGCCGGGGCGGTCGGATAGTCCGGTCGTCGGCCGTGTAGTTCGGAGCGCTATCGCTCGGAACAGGTCGAAATAATCGAGAAGAGATCGGGGTTATCTAACGTCGAAGAAGGGGCTGAGCGACTCCTTGGACGCCGACGACGTGAGGTACGATCCCCCGATCATCCCGACGAGACACATGAGGACTCCCGGAATGACCGGGTCGATCTGCGCGTAGACTCCCGTAACAGCGCCATTTTCGATACCGAAGTGCCACGCGAGGACGGTGACGAATCCAAGTATCATGCCGACGAACGTCCCCGGTGTGTTCGCCTGTTTCCAGTGAAGCCCGAGCAGGAGCGGCATCGAGAAGGTCGCTCCGATAATCGCCGCTTGGAGTAGGACGATGAACTGCACCAGTCCGCCGAGTACCTCACCGTACAGCGCGAGGAAGAACGGGATGATGCCGACAGCGATTACGGACAGCCGATTGACCCAGAGCTTCTGTTTCTCGGTCGCCTCGGGCCTGAGGAGTTCCGCGTAGATGTCGTGTGCGATAGCACCGGCGGAGACGATCATGATGGAGTCGACGGTACTCAGCATCGCCGAGAGGATGGCTCCGATGACGAGCGCACCCAAGATGGGGCCGAGCACGTCGATGCTCATGATGACGCTCGCGAGGTCGGGCGTCGTGAGTTCGGGGTAGAGAACCCGCATGCTCATGCCGACCATCGCGACGCCAGCACCGATGATTATCTGGAAGATGAGCGTAGTGCCGATGGCGTACCGAACGGTCTGTTCGTCGCGCATCGAGTAGATGCGGACGATCTCGTACGGCGCACCGAGCATCCCGAACCCGAAGGCGGCCGCGATGGTACCGACCTCGAGGGGCGTCATCCCCCAGCCGAGGAGGTCGGGATTGAGCGATGTGAGCATGAGCTCGAGCCGACCGACTCCCCCGATGTTACCGAGAAGCAGCGGAACGGCGATGATCGCGCCGACCGCCATGATGATGATCTGGACGAAGTCCGAGAGCGCGCTCGCGCGCATGCCACCGAAGGCGGTGTACGCGATGATGATCGCGACCATGATGGCCATCCCGACCACGTTCGAGACGCCGAAGATGGACTGGAAGATCAGTCCGGCACCGGTGTACTGTGCGCTGATGTACACGGTGTACGCGACCACGATCAGTATGGCCGAGAAGGCGCGCATGGTGTCTCCGCCGTTGCCGTCGTCGCCGTAGCGGACCGCGATGAAGTCGGGGACGGTGATCTCGCCGAACCGCCGCATCTGTGGGGCGACGAACACGAGCGAGACCAGCCAGCCCAGCCAGAGCCCGACCCAGATGTAGACGAAACTCACGCCCGTGAGGTAGTGGACCCCCAGCGTTCCGACGAACGTCCCGGCGCTCATCTGTGTCGCCGAGAGCGTCGCCGAACCGACCGCAGGACCGATCTCCCGGTTGGCTACGAGGAAGTCCTCCTCGTCGTTGGTCGTGAGATAGCCGTATATCCCGATACCGAAGATGACGACGAAGTACGCCGCAATCGTTGCGAGAAAGACCCAGCCGACGGTTCCGATGACGGCCATTAGGCCTCACCTCCCCGCTCCAGGGATTGGGAGCCGACCTCCTTCTCGGCGACCTGTCCCTTGTGGCGCGCCCAGAGCAGGGCGGCGACGACGAACAGTATTCCGGTGATGATGAACGGTGCGAGCATGCCTAGTAGTGATGCCATTTTTCTGCCTCCAATTATGCTGTTTTCCGGTCAATTGCCAGTCCGCCAACGATGAAGCCGACGATCAACACGACGCCCACCAGCGAGTAGAGCGTGTCCGTAGTGAGACCGCCCGCGGCGGTCTGACCGTAGCCCATCTTGACGAACCCGGGGACGTGGAGCAGGTCGAACTCGACCGTGTTCCCGTCGACCGTCTCGGCGGTCGGGAACGAGTCATCCGACAGAGTCGTTCCCTCGGGGAGCGTCGCCGTGATGTCGACCACGTTCGCCTGCCCGGGCGTCGAGTACTCCGGCACCCAGAGCGGCGTCTGGAGTTCACCGGTCGGTCCGGAGACGTCGTACTCCAGCGTCACGGTCACCGTGTCACCGTCGGAGACCCCCTCGACGGGGACCGAAACGTCGTGGTGACCCGACTCCTCCGAGACGGTCGGGTCGACGCTCTCGCCGTCGATGGTCGCGGTGATGTCGCCAACCTCCCTGTCGGAGAGCTTCCACATCGTGCCGCCTATCGAAGAGAGCGCCTCGTCACCGGTACCGGCCGACTCGACGTCGAACTGGTACTCGGCGGTTACCGTGCTGGTCTCCCCTGCGTCGACCTCGATTGTCGATTCGGCGAGGGTGACCGAAGGGGATTCTTCCTGTGCCATAGCCGTCGTCGGACCCAGTAGTAGTCCGACAACGAGAAGGACCACTACGAACGTCCGGCTGTTGAGCTTCTGTCTAATCATTCGTGTTGCTATATGTGGGCGTTTGCCAATCGAGTCGCTGTCGTACGCTACAGTGTCACGTAATACCAGCAAGGTATAAAATTTGCGGTAAGTGCTATACTTCCTACCGCTCATGTCCGGGATTTATCAGTCTCGGCTCGGACGCCCGGTGAAATGGTAGGGGTCACAACACGAGACCGCCGCCAATGGTCTGGGATTTGAACTGCGGGCGGTCGGAACTCGACTGGTCAACCGCTCGCGCGGCGTCCGGGCTCCCAAACGTTCTAAAGACCTCCGCTCGAACGCGATGATATGCGTTTTGGAGTAAACGTTCCGACCAGCGCGGGAGCGTCCGAGTACTCGATGCTCGCGTTCTGCGATTCAATCGATTGGAAAAAGCAACGCGGCTACGCACGACTCGCCGAATCGGTCGGCTTCGACGGGGTCGCGGTCCCGGACCACCTGATGACCGGCGACGGAGCGACGACGGAGTGTCTGAGTACGCTCACCGCCCTCGCTCGGGAAACCGAGACGGTGACGCTGTTCCCGAAGACCATCAACAACGAGCTCCGGCACGGACCGCTACTCGCGAAAGCGGCCGCCACCATCGACAACGTCAGCGACGGACGATTCAAACTCGGGATGGGTGCTGGCTGGAAGGAGGACGAGGCCCTCGCGTTCGGGTACGACTGGCCCGACGCGCCCGACCGATTACGAGCGATGGAGGAGACCATCGAGTTGACGAAGCGGCTGTGGACCGAAGACAGTGTGACCTACGAGGGCGATTACTACGAGCTTCGGGACGCAGTCAGTAGACCGCATCCGACGCAGGACCCCCATCCGCCGGTCATGGTCGGCGGCGGTGGCGAGGAGTTCACCCTCCGCATCGTAGCCAAGCACGCCGACGAGTGGAACTACTGGGGACCGCCGGAGGTCATCGAGCAGAAACTCGACGTCCTCGCGGCCCACTGCGAGACGTACGGAACCGATTTCGACGAAATCGATACGTCGTGGTTCGCCCGCTGTATCGTCCGCGAAACCGAGGAGGAAGTCGACGCAATCCTCGACGAAGTTCCCCGGTTCCGCGACCCGGACGAAGACGATCCGCTGTCGTCGTTCAACAACCTCATCGGAACGCCCGAACAGGTCGCCGAGGAGTTGCGGGCCTACGAGGAGCTCGGGGTGGACGAGGTCGTTCTGGAGTTCGTCGACTTCCCGGAGTCCACCGGTATCGAACTGTTCGCCGACCGCGTGATGCCCGAGTTCCGATAAAAGCGGTCTGGTGGCGTAGTGAGCCGCACCTGAGACCCGCTACCAACCGGGGACGGTCGCCACCTACCGGCCGGGGACGCTCACCACGCTTCTTCGAGCGCGCGGAGCACGTTCTCGCCGAGCACCTTCTCGATCTCCTCGTCGGTGTACTCGTTCTTGACGAGCCAACGGATGATGTTGTTCCACGCTTCGGTCGGGTTCTCCAGCCCCTTCACGTAGGGGCTCTGGAGCGTGGTTTCGGGGAGTTCGATGCCGTGGAAGTCGGCGAGCACTTCGAGTAGGCCCGTGTGGTCGCCGTAGAGGACGTCCGGACCGAACGCGACGTGGTCGATACCGACCAAGTCGACGATGTACTCGAAGTGGTCCATGTACGTCTCGATGTCGGGCAGGTGCGTCGACGAGAGGATACCGATGACGCCGCCGGTGTCGGCGATGGCCTCGAGTTCTTCGTCGGACGCGCCGCGTTTGCCCACGCCTGCGCCCCTCGCGAGAGCGTGGGTGTCGAAGACCGGCTTCTCGCTGACCTCGCAGACGTCCAGGGTGGTCTGGGGACTCGAGTGACTGGTGCTTATCGCCATCCCGACCTTGTTCATTCGCTTGACGGCCGCCGCACCGAACGCGGTCAGGCCGCCGTCGCGTTCGTGGATACCGCCCTCACCCGTTCCGAGGGCATTCGAGGCGGTGTAGGTGATTCCCATCGACCGGACGCCCATTCCGTAGAGCTGTTCGATGCGGTCGAGTTCGTTCTCGATCATCGCCGCGGATTCGAGTGCAGGCACGATAGCGAGCTTCCCCTCGTCGTAGGCCCGTCGGATGTCGTCGGCTCCGTCACAGCGGATGGCATACTCCGAGTGAGCGATATCGCAGGCGCGCATGCTCACGTCGTGGACGATGTCGTCCCACTTCCAGCCGTGCTGGGAGTGAATGCTCGCGAGTCCGTCGAAGTGCATGTCGAAGACGCCGTCGAGCGCGGTGTCCGCCAGAGCCTCGTAAGCGGTGACCGCCCGACCCTCGCGGATGTAGTCCCAGAGGTCTTCATCGAGGTCGTCCGGGAAGTAGAACGGGTGTTCGTGGAACGACACTACGTAGTTCTCCGCCGCGACCTGCTGTGCGCGTTCCTCTTCGTCGTCGGTGAGCGGTATCTCGTACGGCTCGAAGCCCGAATGGCGCTCGGGAAGCGCGAACTCTCGGTAGTCTTCGCCAGCCGTCAGATAGTCGTACGACTCGTAACCGTCGTACTGCTTGTGAGCTCCCATTACACCGTTGAAACGTGAGAGTAGCAACTTAACCGTTCGGGAAGCGGATAACCCACAATCCCGGTGCCGAGGCGGTTCCGTACGGGAGACGGAACGACGGGGGTCTCCAATCGGAAGCAAGAGGACTTCTGCGATTTCACGTAATACCAACTGCGCTCGTATCGAAATAACACCCTAAAGGTGTTAACTGTATGCCCGGAATCCCGAGCTTCCCAAAACCGGATTTCGTTCTCCGCGGTCGACCGAAGAATCGGTCGCACTTCCCAAGGAGGGGTGGCCGCTTCATCGGGACTTCGGGACGCGCTACGCGCCCGGAGCGCCGTAGATTCGGAGCGTGAACCGAAAAGAGTCGAGTCCGTCGTTACGTTCGCATCTTCCCGTCTAGCTCTCGGTACCGCGTTCGGTCTACAAGCCGAGCAGGCCGAGTGCCTCGGGGCTTGACCCCGAGGCGGTTCACCCCTCGTAGTCGACGAGTCTGTCGAGGAGGGCGGCGGTCGTCCGAACGCCGTTCGCGAAGCAGTCCAGGGCGAGGTTCTCGTCGGGCGAGTGATTGTTCTCGTCGCTGTTGGCATAGGGGACGACGACGACCGGCGTCTCCAGGTGGCGGGCGAACGCGGCGGTCGGAAGCGACCCGCCGAGCGTCGGTTTGAGGATGGGGTCCGTCTCCCACCCGGCCGAGACCGCGTCCAGAACCGGCTCACGAACGGGGTGGTCGAGCGGTGTCCGCTGGGGGGACATGGTCCCGAACTTCGATACCTCGATGTCGACGGTCCCGGACGCGTGGTTCTCGACGTGACTCCGGAACTTCTCGTAGATATCGTCGGGGTCCTGGTCGGCGACCAGCCGCATGTCCATCTTCAGCTTCGCGGTCGACGGGATGATGGTCTTGGTCCCCTCGCCGCCGTAGCCGCTGGTGAATCCCGCGATGTTGAGCGTCGGATAGTACAGCAGCTTCTCTAGGTACGAGTCACCGGGACCGTCGGCGAATCCGCCGATATCGAGGTCGGCCTTGACCGCGTCGGCGTCGAACGGCATCGCGTCGAGCGCCTCGCGGTCGAGGTCCGTGATGGGTCGCACGTCGTCGTAGAAGCCCTCGATGGTGACCCGCCCGTCGTCGTCCTTCATCGACGAGAGGATGCGGTTGAGTTCCCACGCTGGGTTGGGCACCGGCCCACCGTAGTTGCCCGAGTGGAGGTCACGGTTCGGCCCGGTCGCGTCGATCTGGACGTAGAGCATTCCCCGCGCGCCCATCAGGACGTGGGGCCGCCCCGAGGCGTCGATTGGGCCATCGGCCACGTACGTCAGGTCGGCGTCGAGTTCGTCGGCGTGTTCCTCGACGACCCCGTCGAGATGGGGGCTCCCGCTCTCCTCCTCGCCTTCTAGCAATAGGGTCACGTTCACGGGGAGCCCAGTCGTTTCTCGGAGTGCCCGGACCGCACAGAGGTGGGCGAACCACTGGCCCTTGTTGTCGCCCGCGCCGCGGGCGTAGATGCGCTCGCGGCCGTCCGGTCCGTCCCGGATGGTCGGCTCGAACGGCGGCGAGGTCCACTCGCCGGGGTCTACGGGCTGGACGTCGTAGTGACCGTAGAGCAGAATCGTCGGCCGTTCGTCGGGCGACTCGTCGGCACGGGCGTACGCGATGACCGCAGGCTGGCCGTCCGTTTCGACCGTCTCGGTCCTGTCGAATCCGTACTCGCGACAGAGTCGCTCGGCGAGGTCGGTACATTCGGCGACGCCCTCGCCCGTCGCGCTGATGGAGGGCTGTTCGAGGAGCCCGAGGAGGTCGTCGAGAAAGTCGTCGAATCGTTCGTCAACGTAATCGTTGGGAGCTTTGGCCACGGTAAACTACCTCACTACCTCGGACGAGGGCGAGCGGGGTTATCAAAGTTTCCTGGACGCCCGCGGAGTTCGCCTCGACGCCGCGAAGAACAGGGCAACGACGGGGGGCATCCAAATCGTTTTAACCTTCGTGGTCATCCGAGGACCTATGCTAGACCCTATCAATCGAGACGCGGAGTCGACGCTCCAGTCGCGGATCGACGCCGACGAGATGGACGCTCATCTCGATGTCTTCGACGACCTCGCCAGAGTTTCCGGGACTCAAGACGAGTGGGAAGCGAGCGAGTACGTCGTCGAGAAGCTCGATGAGTACGGCGTCGACGCCGAGATACTCGAGTTCGAGGCGCTCATCAGCACTCCCGAGGAGGCGGAGATGACGGTCACGACGCCGGAAAAGCGCGATATCTCGCAAGCCATCACCACCTCGTTCGGCGCGAGCACGCCGCCGTCCGGGGTCGACGGCGAAGTCGTCCACGTCCCCGAACTCTCCGAGGACGCCCTCGCCGCCGCGGACGTGGCAGACAAACTGGTGTTGACCCGGGGCCTGCCGACTCCAGAACCCATCCTCGACCTCGAAGCGGCGGGTGCCGCGGGCGTGGTCTTCGAGTCGCTCGGCGGCGAGCACCTTCACGAGATGATCGTCACTCCCATCTGGGGGACGCCGTCCCGGGACGACGCCGACCGGATTCCCGACCTCCCGGTGGTCGAGGTCACCGACTCCGACGGGGAGTGGCTCCGCGAGAAGGCCGAGGAGGGACCGGTCGAAGCGACGATACGGACGCAGGTGACGACCGAACTGACCACGCTTCCGTGTCCCGTCGGCCGCATCGAGGGGACCGGGAGCGACCGCTACATGGTGATGGGAAACCACGTCGACTCGTGGTACGAGGGCGTCACCGACAACGCCACCGCGATGGCGGCGACGATGGAGGTAGCGCGGGTCGTCGCCGAGGCAGACGAAGACCCCCACCGCGGACTGGTGTTCGGCTTCTGGCCCGCCCACTCGACGGGCCGATACGCGGGTAGCGCGTGGTACGCCGACGAGAAGTGGCTCGACCTCCGCGAGAACGGCGTCTGCTACCTCCACGTCGACCTCAACGGCCTGAAGGGGGCCGACAGCATCTGGTTCCAGCACATGGCCGAACTCGAGGACGAGCACCTCGACGCCATCGAGTCGGCGACCGACCTCCCGCTCCGCGACGACGACGAGAGCTGGCTCGGGAGTTCTGGACGGCCCGCGCGCAACTCCGACCAGTCGTTCTGGGGCGCGGGGCTGAGTTCGCTCCTCTCGGGGGCGCGGCTCGACCCCGCGACCGACGAGGGCGGCCCCATCGGTGGTGGGTGGTGGTGGCACACGCCCGAGGACACCCGAGACAAAGTCGACATGGACGTGTTAGTCGAGGAAACCCGGGTATACGTCGCGCTGGCGGCACGCTTCGGCTACTCGCCAGTCCTTCCCCACGACTACACGGCGGCCGTCGAGGATATTCGAACCGTCCTCTCGGACATCGAGTCCGCCGCCGAGCGGGAGTTCGACGAGATTCACGGTGCGCTGGACGACCTCGAAGCGACTGTCGCTGACGCGAACGCGCTGATCGATAATCGCGCGGAGTCCGACCCGGAACTGGCCGCCGACGCCGAGGACCTGCAAGTGGAGTTGGGGAATCTCCTCGTTCCGGCACTGTACATGGAGAGCGAAGAATACGGACACGACCCGGCCCTTCCCCACCAACGGCTCCCGTATCTGCGGGTGGCCGAGGAACTCCCGGAGCTGTCCGGCCGCGAGCGCCGGTTCGCCGAAACCTCGGTTCGACGCGGTCGCAACCGCCTCGCTCACCGCGTCGGACGAGCGACCGAAGTAGCCCGGCGGTTCGTCGACCGACACGCCTGAGCCGTCAGACGAGCGCGGCCCCACCGTCGACATCGACGATGCTTCCGGTCATGTAGGACGCGCCGTCGCTACAGAGGAACTCGATGACGCGGGCGACCTCGTCCGGGTCGCCGAGCCGCTCCAGTGGGAGGTCCTCGACGTACGACCGGAGTTCCTCCTCGGTCCAGAGGTCCGAGTCCGTCGCTAGCGGCGTATCGATGAGCCCGGGGACGACGCAGTTGACGGTGACGTGCGGCGCAAGTTGTTTCGCGAGGCCCCGCGTGAGCCCGAAGACGCCCGCCTTCGACGCGGAGTAGTGGACGCCCGCGCTCGCGCTCCCGAACTTCCCCGCACCGCTCGAAACGTTGACGATGGTACCGCGCTCGCGCTCGTACATCCGCGTCGCTACGGCGTGAACGACGTTGTACTGGCCGGTGAGGTTGACGTCGAGTATCCGTTGCCACTCGTCGGGTTCGAGGTCACCGATCCACTGATACCGCGAGACTGCAGCGTTGTTGACGACCGCGGTCGTCTCGGCCCGTTCCTCGACCGCGTCGACGACGCTCCGGACTTCCTCGTGATCGCTCACGTCGGTCCGGTATCCGATAGCACCGTCGGCGCCGTCTGCAACCTCGTGGACCGCCTCGGCGACGTCCAGACAGGCGACGACGTCGAACGAGTCGGACAGTCGGTTCACGAGGGCGCGGCCGATGCCGCTCGCCGCGCCCGTGACTATCGCTGCTGTGCCAGAATCAGTCATACTGAGGTAGTTGTGACACGACCCACATAGCCGTTACTGACTCGGCGAGCGAACGGGCCGTTCTCGGACGCGGCTCCTTCGCCGGGACGCGTCGGCCGACTCAGCGCTCTCGATGCATCGAGAGCGCGCTATCGAGGTCGTGGGGGACGTGTCCCCCTCCGGCAACCGCGTCGTCGAGATACTCCCGGAGGCGTTCGCGATACGTGGGATGCGCACAGTGGTCAACGATTTCTCTAGCGCGCTCGCGGGGCGACTTCCCGCGGAGATCGGCGACGCCTTGCTCCGTGACGATGGCGTCGACGTCGTGTTCGGTGTGATCGACGTGGGGAACCATCGGGACGACACGCGTGAGGTTGCCCCCGTTCGCGGTCGAAGGGAGCGCGGTGACCGCCAGCGGCGAGTGGCGGTTGAAGTCACCGCTACCGCCGACGCCGTTTACGACACGCGAGCCGTTGACGTGGGTCGAGTTGACGTGACCGTACACGTCCACTTCCAGCGCGCTGTTGACCGCGACGACGCCGAAGCGGTCGACGAGCGCCGGTCTGTTCGAGACGTCGGCCGGTCGCAGAACGGCGTCCTCGGCGTAGCGTTCGACGTCGTCGAACAGGCGGTCCTGTCCGTCCTCCGAGAGCGCCAGCGACGTCGCGCTCGCACTCCGGAGTCGCCCGTCGTCGAGCAGGTCGAGTAGGCCGTCCTGAATGACCTCGCCGAAGTAGACGAGGTCGCGGTCGCCGAAGTCGGCGTCGCCCAACGCGGCCATCAGCGCGTTTCCGAGGCTCCCGACGCCGAACTGGAGGCGAACCGATTCTTCGAACAGGGGCGACCGCTCGACCTCGGCTTCGAGGAACCCCCGGAGGTTGTCGGCGACTCCGCGGTCGTCGGCGGTCGGCTCTCGGAACTCGTAGGGCTGGTCGCGCCGGTCGGTCTCGACGACCGCGACGAGCTTCTCGGGGTCGAACCGAACCGCTTGGCCGCCGATGCGGTCGCCCGGCGCGTCGAGCGGGATTGCCTCCCGATTCGGCGGGCGACCCGGTCGATACACGTCGTGGAAGCGGCCGATCTCCCGGGGTTGGGCCGCGTTGACCTCCACGATGAGTTCTGACGCGCTCTCGACGAAAGCGGGCGTGTGGCCGATGGAGGTCGAAGGCACCAGCCAGTCCTCGCCGACCGCGACCGCTTCGACTATGGCGACGTTGCCGGGACCGAGACCACCGTACTGGACCTCGTCGCCCAGCGTCGAGATGTTCCTGTCGTGGAACGCGATTCGACCGTCGTTGACAGCCGTGCGTATCGGCGAGCGCGCCTGATAGGGGAACCGCCGAGCGATAGCGTCCGATTCGACGAGCTCGACATCGATCTCCCGGCCGACGCTCCCGCCGCTGACCACGGTGAGCGAGAGGTCGCGGTCGGTCCGCGCGAGCGCGAGCGGTACCTCCTTCGGGTAGCCGACACTGCCAAAGCCGCTGACGAGCACCGTCCCGTCGGCGGGGACGCGGTCGGCCGCGGTGTCGGCCGATTCGACTGGCAGTCCGTCGGCGATGCGTTCGTCGTCCGACGGCATTATCCGAGGTCCTCGGGCTGGGTCCCGATTCCCTCGGGCCACCCCGTCGGCCGGGCCGCCGAGGGCTGTGCGTACTCGCGTTTGAGCACCATCGGAGTGCGTTCGAGCGAGAGGACGAGGTCGTCGTCCTGATTGTACGCCCGGAGTTCGGTGGTCACGATGCCGACGTGGTCCCGGTAGTCGCTCTCGCGCTTTTTCAGCACCTCGCTCTCGGCGAAGATGGTGTCGCCGTGGTAGACCGGCGCGTGGTGGCGGATGTCGTCGTAGCCGAGGTTGGCGGTGGCGTTCGCCGAGACGTCGATGACGCTCATCCCGACCGCCAGCGCGATGACGAAGGTGCCGTCGACGAGGCGCTCGCCGAACTCGGTGTCGGCGGCGTACGCCTCGTTGAAGTGCATCGGATTGAGGTTCATCGTGAGGTTGGTGAACCACACGTTGTCGGTCTCGGTCACGGTCCGTCCGTAGGGGTGTTTGTACACGTCGCCGACCTCGAAGTCCTCGAAGTAGCGGCCTTGCCAGCCCTCCACGAGTCGGCGGTCGGTGTCGTCGCTGTGGTCGTCGGTCATAGTTGTTGAATTGGCGGGTATCGTGTCATCAGTACGACCTCGGGAGACCGAGGACGTTCTCGCCGATGTAGTTGAGCACGAGCTCTTGGGTTATCGGTACCAGCCGCGTCAATCTGGCTTCCCGGAGGTAGCGCTCGACGTCGTACTCGCGGGCGACCCCGAACCCTCCGTGGGTCTGGACCGCGGCATCGGCGGCCTCGAACGCCGCGTCGGCCGCGAGGAACTTCGCCATGTTGGCGCGCGCACCGAGCGCCTTCGCGTCTTCGTCGCCGCTCGCGAGCGCTCTCGCGGCGCTGTACACCATCTGCTTCGCTGCCTGAACGCGTGCGTACGCCTCCGCCAGCGGGTGCTGAATCGCCTGGTTCTTTCCGATTCGTCGGCCGAACACCTCTCGCTGGTCGGCGTAATCGACACCTGCTTCGACAGCGAGTTCGCCGAGCCCGACGCACTCGGCGGCGATGACGAGTCGCTCCTCGTTCAGGCCGTCGAGCATCTGGTAGAAGCCCTCGCCCTTCTCTCCGATGACCGCGTCGGCCGGGACGCGGAGGTCCTCGAACCACATCTCGTATGAGTGGACGAAGTTGCTCGCGGTCTTGTCGATCTGCTCTATCTGGAGTCCGCCCTGTTCGTAAGCCTCTTCTAGGTCGACGAGGAACATCGTCAATCCGCGAGTCCGCTTCTCGACTTCCTCGCGGGGCGTCGTCCTGGCCATCAGCACGATGTAGTCGCTCGCATCGACTCGCGAGATCCAGATTTTCTGTCCGTCGATGACGTACTCGTCACCGTCGCGCTCCGCGCGCGTTTCGATAGCGGTCGACTCCGACCCGGCGTTGGGTTCGGTGAGGCCGAACGCCTGTATCGAGACCTCGCCATCGGCGACTCGCGGGAGGAGGTCGCGCTTGAGTGATTCGCTCCCGTACTTCACGATGGGAACGGAGTTGTAGATGGCTCCGTGGACCGCCTGCGCACCGCTGAATCCGCCGCCGCTGGCGGCGATCTCTTCCATCATCACGACGACCTCCTCGGTGGACATCCCCGCACCGTCGTATTCCTCGGGAATCAGCGCGCCGAACCAACCGTGGTCGGCGAGCGCATCGACGAACTCGTGGGGGTACTCCCCGTCGGCGTCTTGGGAGCGCCAGTACTCGGCCTCGAAGTCGTCGCAGATATCGCGTATGGAGTCACGAACCAGACGTTGTTGGTCCGTGAGTCCCACAGTGTCTCTCGTTACCATAGCAGATGCCCGTAACTGGCAGGGATATCGTATTAAAGATACGGAAGCCGGTTATCGGCCGCTGGTGAGCGCATCCACGGGATGCGAAACGGTTTCGAGACGAGACAGCGTCTCGTACAACCCACGTACCTGTTCGGCCGGAATCGCTCGTCGTGCGCATTCATCGAACTTCGCACGCAACTCCCCGTCGGTGAGCGGGTCACGGTGAGTCCCGGGCGGGTCCGATTGACGCCGCTCGAACGTGTCCTCGTCGGTGACGAGGGTCACTTCCGCTTCGTGCGAATCGTACGGCAGCGACGAGTCGACCGAGAAGTCGACGCGCTCACGGACCCGTTGCATTTGCGGGTCGTCAAGCGCGCCGTCTTCGAACGTCGATAGGCCGACCCGGTCCCGGACGACGCCGCTCGCGACTGCGTACTCCATCGAGAACTTCGCTTCGAGGCCGGTCTCGGGGTCGGCGTGGTGGAGCGCGTCGGCTGCGCCCCGGGATGCACGAACGTCGACGCGACGGACTTCCTCGGGGTCGACCTCGTTCTCGCCGGTCAGGGCCTGAGCCGCGGCGATGCTGGTATGGGTGAAATAACAGCAGGGATACGCTTTGACGTGAATGCCGTCGGTCTCCAGTACTCGTCGGTTCGGCAGTTCGAACTCCGAGCGGTCGTCGGGACCGTAGAGGTCCCAGAACCCGCGGTCCCCGCTGACCGGGGTCCGGTCGGCAGTGAATCCGTCCTCAGCCAGCTTCGCGGCGGTCACTCCCGAGCGGGCGGCGAGTCCCGCGTGGAGCGGCTTCGTCATCGAACCGAAGTTGCGCTTGAGTCCGGCGGGCATCGACGCGGCGACCCCGAGCGCTCGACCTATCTGGTCTGCGTCCAGTCCGAGCAGTTTGCTCGCGGCCGCGGCGGCGCCGAATGGCCCGAACGTGGCCGTGGCGTGCCAGCCCGACTCGTAGTGGTCCGGACTGATCGGTCCGGCTATCGCACACTCGGCCTCGAACCCGGCCGCGTACGCCGTCAGTAACTCGGAACCGGTCGCGTCGGCCTCCTCGGCGAGCGCGAAGAGCGCCGGAATCAGGGTCACGCTCGGGTGGCCGTCCATCCTCCAAGATAGGTCGTCGTAGTCGAGCGCGTGGCTCGCGGTCCCCAATCGGAGCGCTACTTCCGAAGGCGGTTCGTCGGCGTCGATTCCGAGCAGTTCACCGGGAGTAGCGTCCTTCGGATCGATACCGGCTTGTCGGTACGTTGCTTCGCCCGCGCCCTCCATCGCACCTGCGAGAGCAACGCCGGTCGTATCGACGAACGCGCGTCGGACCGTCTCGACCTCGCCATCGGACAACCGGTCGAACTCGAGGTCCGTAACGAACGCGCCGAGCCGCGTCTCCGGAGAAGCCATGACGGAACGTACTATCCCTGACGCTTAAACGTTCGGTAGGAGAGGTTCGGAGCGTCGTTCTCAGAGGTATTCACAACCCCACTCGTCGAGTAGGCCAGCGACCTCCTCGGGGTGGTTCATCGCGACCAGATAGGCCGCCTCACGGACGTCCGTCAGGTACGTGTCGTAGCCGGTTTCGTTCTCGACCGCGCGCTGGAACTCGGATTCGCGTTCCTGGACGAACTCTCGAAGGTAGAACTGGACCATCTCGCGGTCGCTCTTCACGCTGTTGCGCCGGACTGCCCACGGGAGTTCGCCAGCGTCGACCTTGGTATCGCCGTCCTGTTCTTCGGGTTCGGAGCCGTCGTCCGTCTCCGTATCTCCGGTGGTAGTTTCGTCGTCCGTCTCCGTATCTCCGGAGGTAGTTCCGTCGTCCGTCTGCTGGCTCGTGGTGGCATCGTCATCGTCGGCCGTTCCGTCCTCGGTGAGCGAGTCGTCGGCGAACGGGTCGCTCCCGGTTCCGTCCTTCATAGCCCACCACGCTCCTCCAGATACGCCGCGAGGTCGTCAAGCTTGTCGAGCGTCTCTCGTTCGTGGTCACGCTCTCGGTCGCGATGCTCGTCGACGTATTCGAACGCGCTACACTGCTTCGTCCAACAGCCTTCGAAGAGACTCGCCCGCTTCCGGAGCGTGACGGGATTGGAATAGGGCATGTCGGCGACCTCGTCGAGGACCGCCTCCTGGTCGTTCGTTCCCTCGAAGCGGTTCACGACGGTCGCCAGCACGCCGACGTCGATGTCGAGGTTCGATTCGATGCCCGCGACGACGGATTCCAGTCCGGTGATGGACTCGCCGCCTTTCCCGCTCGGTTCGACCGGGACGACCAGACTCCGCGTCGCGTCGATGGCGTTGTAGAGGTGCGGACCGCTCGTCGCGGGCGGGTCGACGATCAGGACGTCGTACTTCTCGGGGATATCGTTCGCCGCGAGGACGTGTCGGAGACGGCCGTACTTCGAGAAGGACTCGCCGGTCTGTTCAGCAATCGAGGCGGCCTTCTCCAAGAGATCTCCGAGGCGTTCGAGCATGTTGTGGCTCGGCACGACGTCGATCCCCTCGGTCGTGCGAATCAGGCCATCGAAATCGTCCCCGCGGTCGATCATGTGGTGGACGATGGTGTCGGCGTCCTCGTCGCTACGGTTTTCGTCGACACCGAGGAGATACGAGAGACAGCCGTCCTGCGGATCGAGGTCGACGACGAGGACCCGGTGGCCGTGGTCGCTGTGAGCGCGCGCGAGATTGGCCGATAGCGTGGTCTTCCCGACACCGCCAGCCTCGCTGTACGTCGTGTACGTTAGCATACGAGGCTAATCAGAAGGCACCGTTATAAAACCTAGTCAGACAAACGGTTTATGCTGGATAGTTAGGCGGCCTAAGTAGCCATATCAGATAGCCTACTTAGTTAGGCCATATAGTTAGGCTATGCAGTTAGGCTAGATAGACAACCTATATAATCAGACTATGTAGTTAGGCCAGATAGATGGGCCAAATAGGTGGACCAGATAGGTGGACCAGATAGGTGGACCAGATAGGTAGGCCAAATCGATACGATAGCTAGCGATGCCGTTCAGATAGAATACGTAGTTAGACCGTCCGTTTCCAATCGTGGTTCGACCTGCGACAGAAAGACCCCGGGACGAATCCGCCCGGCTACCGCAAATACGGCGACACCCGACCGCGTAGTACGGTCACGTTCAAAGAAGACTCTTCCAGAGTCGTTTGTAGTAATTGGACATCGAGATGCCTTTTTCCGGGATGGAAACCCCGGTCGCTTGCGTGTTCACTTCGGTAGCGGTGGTCTGGACAGCCGTGAACTGGGGCGTATCCTGTGCACAGTTGACGTACGCGTGGCCGACCGTGACGCCTTCGGCCTCGGCTCCGAATGGGACCGACCCTGTTGGATGGAGACGTCGGTTGGCTCGTCACCGACAACCTGAGACGGACGGTCGACCGCGACGAAGAGGCGTTTGAAATTGACATCTTCCTCCGCCTTCAGGCGGAGGAGAATGTCAAAGAGCTAAGTAAATTCACTGTGCCGTCCACCCACCATCGACGGGAATATTCGCTCCCGTAATGTACGAAGCCTCATCAGAGGCGAGA
Source organism: Halorussus salilacus (assembly GCF_024138125.1). Taxonomy (NCBI): domain Archaea; kingdom Methanobacteriati; phylum Methanobacteriota; class Halobacteria; order Halobacteriales; family Haladaptataceae; genus Halorussus; species Halorussus salilacus. The sequence goes on along the minus strand of NZ_CP099996.1, from coordinate 7,878 downwards.
AACATCGCGAGACCGGCGATCTCATCTGGTTGGGCGACCCGCCCCATCGGGGTCTGTCCGTGAACGTACTCATAGAACTCTTCGTCCCCAAAGTTCGGCTCGGTCATTGGCGTCTCGACGAATCCCGGACAGATGCTATTGACTCGAACGTTCTGTTTGGCGTAATCGACCGCGACCGACCGTGTGAAGTTGACGATACCGCCCTTGGCCGTCGAATAGGCAGTCGCTCCCGGACCAGCGACGAGACCATAGATCGACGCGACGTTGATGATTCTTCCTTCGGATTCCTTCAGATAGGGCATTGCCGCTCGCGTTCCGTGCATGACGCCGTTTAAATTAATCCGCATTACGTCGTGCCAGTCATCAAGTGACATATCCTCGACTGCCCCGACTCTACCGATTCCCGCGTTGTTTACCATCACGTCCAGTTGTCCGTACTTCTCGACGGTGGCTTCGACGAGCGCTTCGAGCTGTTCGTACTCTGCGACGTCACACTGGGTGAAGTCACAGTCGAGTTCCTCAGCAACTTCTTGACCCGCATCAGCCGAGCGGTTTGCAATCACTACTTCGGCACCATACTCGAGATACTTGGTAGCAGTTGCTTTGCCGATTCCCGTCGAGCCGCCGGTGACAATTGCGACTTTGTTCTCAAGCATGAGTCCCATCCCCAATACAGCGTGGTGAGGCTAAAATCTATGGAGCTATTTTACAGGTCGCGAAGTCCACGTACTTGCGTTATGACTCAATGTCTCTTCGAGTGTGTTGTCCAGCGACCCGTGGAACTACCAGTTACTCCCTCGAAAGCTCCGTTGGTTGGGCCGTCTGGTGGGTTCTTGACGTCGTGACCGAGTAGCATCCAATGGGTCGTACATCTTCCTTCCCATATTGTTTTGAGTGCAGGTTGTGCAACGGTACCCCCTACGTTTCCGTCGTTTCCATTGTCTCTGTCGTCTCCGTCGAGCCCCACGTTTCCGACGTAGTGTTCGGCCCCCTACGTTTCCAACGTTTCCGACGTTGCTTCTACCCCCCACGTTTCCGTCGTCTCTATCGAACCCCACGTTTCCGACGTAGCATTCGGTCCCCTCCGTTTCCGTCGTATCCGTCGATTCCGTACACCCCACCCCAGATTTCCGTCGTTCGTGAACTGTCGACGGAACAAAGTAGTCGACAGGCAGAACAGACCGAGTGCCCCGGGGTCGCCGGAAGACCGTGTTTTCAGTGATGACAAGAGGTCTTTGGTCTCTCAAGTCACTTGGCTTCGAGCCAGTTCACTCGCGGGTCCAGTTTTGAAGTCGGCTGTCCTCTAGGATTGTCTCGCGAACAACTTGCGGATCTTCGATAAGTCGGTTCTGAAGGTGAATGCCGCCTGCACTTCCTTTGTTGATTTTCTCGATTTCGACGACACCAAGGAACGCCTGCTCCTTCAAGATGTCTCGAAAACGGCGAACGGAGAGGATGTCCATGTCGAGGTGGTTGCAAATTCGTTCGTATTGGTCATACACACGGCTCGTGAGGAATGCTTCGTCATTGGAATTGACGCTGAGTTCGGTCAATGCAAGCAATGCCGCCTTTGCCTGTGTAGGCGCTCCACTCACGAGTTCTCGGAATCGGTCTTTTTCAGCGTGTTGCTGGGCTTGCCGAACGTGCTGTTCTGTCACCTGTTCGGCACCGTCTTCGTAGGCAACCTCACCGGCGTGGCGAAGGATGTCGATCGCCTTTCGAGCATCGCCATGTTCTTGGGCTGCAAAGGCGGCAGACAGTGGAATCACGTCATCAGACAGAACGCCGTCGTGAAAGGCGTCGTCCCGGTTGAGCATTATTTCACGGAGTTGGTTCGCATCATATGGCTTGAAGAATAATTCCTTATGCTGAAAGCTACTTTTCACTCGTTCGTTCAGATTATCGACGTACTGGATTTTGTTGCTAATCGCGATGATGCCGACGCTACAGTCGATTTTCCCGGCTTCCTCGGCCCGGGAGAGTTTCATTAGAACGCTATCGTCGTTCATCAGGTCGATCTCGTCGAGGATGATAATGACAGAGTCAAACTGTGCATCAAGGGTTTCCCAGAGGAGTTTATAGTATTTTGACGTGCTGAGGCCAGTGTGTGGGACGGTGGTGCCAGTGACGGACTCGTCGTTCAGTTTAGCGGCAAGCGACGAGATGGCTTGGGTTTCTGTATTGTCTTCTGCACAGTCGAGGTATGCCGTCCCGATGTCGATACCGTCATCGGCTGCGTTTTGGGCGCGTTGGGAGACGTGTCTTGAGACGAGCGACTTTCCCGTCCCAGTTTTGCCATAGATCATGACGTTTTCTGGAGAATAGCCGTGGACGGCGCCGTTGAGTCGTTTCGCCAATTTTGCAATTTCGTCGTCTCGACCGACGATCCGGTCGGCTTCTGGAACGTGACCGATTTTTAGGAGGTCTTTGTTTGCGAAAATGTGATGCCCGGAGTCAAAGAGCGGGTCATCAACAGAGTTGGATGAAGGATCGAACGTCATTGAATAGGTGATGATGTGACCGGTGGCCGTATAAAACTAGTGGGTTGAACCACCCCATGCTTCCGACGTTCTTTTGCCGATATTGCGACCATCGACGCGTGAAGTTCGATAATTATTTTCCCAACAATAGCACCGGGTTTCCGACGTAAGTCGGGAATTTGAATGACGGCGGCGGGATAGTGTTGACGGAGTTTCCCACCCACACACCCCACGTTTCCGTCGTAACTCCTGAAAGAGGGGGGCCGCCAGTCGAAACTATGGTTCAGGGTGGAAAATTCCTTACGAAAGATACCTAACGCCAGAAAACCGTAGGTGGATGTACGATCCCGAAAGCCTTTATTTCAGCCGATGAAACGAAGCAAGTGTCGTTCCATCTAGAAACGAAGTAAACTTAGTGGTCTATTCTCACCCTACCTACTTTAATCTATATACTTTAGTCCCTGAGCATGATTTATCACATAGAGATCTAAATATACAATAAACTGATTCGAGGGCTGTCCGTGTCCCCCCTTCCGTTGTTACGAAGAAACGACGGAAACGTGGGGGGTGTGGGTTTACCAGTCCACACCGAGTATCTTTCACCTGTCCTCCGATACGTCGGAAACGTGGGGTGGGGGTCTTCCCTCTCCGAGTCGAGCTCGTCCACTTTCACTCTCTGGAAGTATTGTCTGCTACGATTCTAGTGGCGCTGAAACTTTCGCCGACCATTAGCAACCGTCATCACGAATGAATATCCGTGGTTATCTGTCTTGATCGACTGGACCTTTATATTTTGAGGTTACCTTCTCACTTTCCCGCCACTGCCAGTAGTAGTAGCGGTTATCATTGATTTCCTTAATCGTAATCGTTGCCTTCGCTGGCACGTCGTCCGGAAGATCATCGGGTCGCTCCTCAACGTCGGCGTCGTTCGCCTCCTCTTCCACTTCCTCGAGACGAGCTTCTCGCTCCTTGTGTTCGGCCAACGCCTCGGCGTAGCGAGCAACGTCCCGAAGACGCTCCGATGTGAATTCGTTGAGGGCGTCGACGACCTCCATGGGGAGGTTTGCCGGTGGGGACGGTGGTTCGTAGGACATCGACTCTTCCCGTGTTAACCAACACGGACTCTTCATCCATAGTTTTGTTGGTTAAGACGATGGACTAGATTCCCGCGCCTGCTGGCTGTAACACTACTCGAAACTTCTTTATAAGTAAGTTTTGTGCTATGTTACACCGTGCTCCGACGTATCGAACTCGAGGTCCTCGCCACGGTCGACCGTGGCGACACGATCTCCGAACTGGCGAAAAGTTCGACCACAGCGAGAGCTACCTCTCCCGTGCCGTCGCTGATCTCGTCGAGAAGGGACTCGTCTACACGGAACGCGACGGGCGACGAAAACGAGTAGTCCCATCGGATGCTCGTGCCGTCGAACTCTACCAGGACCTCGTTCGCCAGCACTCCCACATCGACTTCCCCGAGCTACTGACCGGCAAGACGCTCGAGGTGCTGTACTACCTCGACCAGCCGCGAACTGTCTCCGAGATTGCCGACCGGAGCGACAACTACCGCAACACGGTCAACCGGGTCCTCAAGCGGTTTCGCGACCGGGGGCTCGTCGGGACCGTCGACGGCCACTACGAGTTCAACGCCGACTTCGACCGCCTCCACGAGTTCGTCCGTGAACTCGCACACCATCTGCATCGCCACCGCCTCGAAGCAGTCGCACCGAAGGGTACTATTCTCTGGGAGGACTACGACGAATTCCTTGCCCAGACCGAGACGGAGATCGACGTGGAAGCGTTCCACGAAACCGGCCTCGCTCGATTCGCGGCCTTCGACCTCCAGTTCCTGCTCACCGGCCGTCGATACTACTTCTACTCCGAGGGACTCGACGCAGTCTCGCCGACGGAGCTCTGCTGTCACACCCTCTGGATCGACGACGGTAGCCGTCACCGTTCGTACTGTCTCCTCCTGCTCAGCCACGTCGACGTCGACGAGGAGGATCTCCGAGAGCAGTCGGTGAAGTATGACCTCGAAGACGAAATCGACGCCTTGCTCCGTTACCTTGAGACGTACAGAGAGGTCGACGACGACCGTCTTCCGGAGTGGGACGGGTTCCAGAAGCTGGCGGCTGACTACGAGGTGAACCTACCGCAATGAGACCAACATTCGGACGAGAATATATCGAGAACGAATTCCAGTGAATCACGGAAGGGCGGTCTGAACCGCTCACTGTCTATCTCTCTCATTTCGCACACGCACATCACCGTTTTGGAGTTCGAACTCGAAGGCTTCCTACTGGGCACGTTTCCTGACTCTACTCGTCGTCTTGAGTCTTGCAAGTGGTGTCGTCATTGTGGTCGTGAGGCACCGAGAAGTCGAGTGCCCGCACCCCTCAGGGGTAAAAAACTCGTTTGTGTTCGCTGATAGTCTATTCTCTGGTGAGTTGCATCGCTACATGGTCCGTTCAATAGCGTGCAGTCAAGTGTACGAGAATATTGACCCCCGTAACAGTCAAGTGTACGAGAATATTGACCTCCGTAATACTGATTACGTATTACTCCGTAATTCTACTTGAGATGCCTCGGGTCACTACCAAAGGTCAGGTCACGATTCCGAAGGAGATTCGTGACGCCCTCGGGATTGAACCGGGCGACGAACTCGCCTTCGAGAAAACCGACGCTGGCTATACGATTCAGAAACAAGAGCCGACGACAGCAGACGGTGAGAACCCGTTTGAAAAATACCGGGGAAGTGCCGAGAGCGAAGCGTCGATGCCTGAGCGAATGCGCCGACTCCGCGGCGAGTATCCACGAGATGTGAACGACGACGATGACGACGGAGACTCGAGGGCTGAGGCTTGATTACGTCGGTTGATACGAATGCACTTCTTGCGTTGTTGTATGAGGATGGCTATGCTGACGCAAGTGAGGATGCACTCCGAAGCGCCTATCAGGACGGCAAAGTCGTCATTCCATCCATCGTCTACGCAGAACTTGCGGCGGATGGTGACTTCGAGACGACGTCCGAGCTGGATCAGTTTCTCGAGGACTTCAGCATTCAGCTCGAAGACCCGTCTCCAGCCGCGCTCTTCCGAGCAGGTGAACAATTCCAACAGTATACTGACCGACGACCAGATGGGCTGCAATGTCTGTCCTGTGGCACGAAGCAAACCGTCCGATGTGAGGAGTGTGGTTGCGAACTCGCGCCACGCCAGCACATTGCCGCGGATTTCGTCATCGGTGGTCACGCGGTAGCTGATGCAGATGCACTCATCAGCTTTGACGATGCATTCTATGACACGTACTTTCCGTCGTTGACTGTCTTCCCCGAGTGAAATTGAGTATTCCTACTGTTTAGTAGATCTTTGCGGCAGTATCTAATTAGGCCAGTTGAAACACGGTGTCGGCAGAAAAGGGAGTCCCAACGCTCAAGCGCACGGCTGTACCAATGTACGCGTGCGCGACGCAACGCGCAAGGTGGTCGCTGTGAGCGCTGGCGTCAGTTCGCCATCGATCAAAGGGGAAGACACGGTCGAGATCGACGTAGCTGAACACCATCACACCATCCGTCACTCTATGGAAGCACTCGATCCATCGCTGGAATTCCTTCAGAGCACGATTGACAGGAGTGAGCTAGAGGAGGAGACTGTAGCGCTCGAAACCGGGGATGCTTTCGAAATCCAGTCATTGAATCCGCTTCGAATCGTTCCAAACGAGATGATGCTCCTCCACCTCACAGATCAATAACGTCCGGCATTCAGATCGAATCGGTGCGAATCATGATGAAAAACGCACGCGACTCTCTCTCTCTCGGACGAACGCTTCGGAATCCGATGTCTGACGTTCTTCAGTCGGTCTGTCGCTACGTCAGTGCGTGCGTAGCCCAGCGCCCAGCAGGCGTTCTCGCGTACCTCCGTTGAGGAGTAATACTCACTCCCAAATTGGTCCCAGTGATCGCTCTACACCTCTGGATACACAATACCAGTCACGGTGTCCCGCGAGCAACGCTGAAGGACTCTCTGGATGCGACGATAGTCACGTCGAACCCGAACTCCTCTCGAAGCGTCCGTTCGTAGGACATGACGTCGTTGTAGACCAGCCAAAACTCTCCCTCCGGGTCCAGAACGTTCCGGACGCCGTCGAAAAGTTTCATCGTGACGCCCTTCCCGGCGTGAGTGGGCGGGTTCGAGACGACGACGTCGAACGTCTGGTCGGCGAAGCCGTCCAGGCAGTCGGCCGTTTCGACCGTGACGGGGGACACGCCGTTTCGGAGGTAGTTCTCCCGCGCGAACGCGCTCGCCAGCACGTCGTCGTCGCTCGCGAACAGCTCGCAGTCGGTCCGCGCCCCGACGAACGAACCCACCGCACCGTAACCGCACGCGAGGTCGAGGACGCGAGCGCCATCCGGGACCGAGAGGGTCTCGAGGAGCAGTTCCGTGCCAGCGTCGAGGTCCTGCCACGAGAACAGGCCCGGCTGTGTGAGGAACCGACATGTGTACTCCCCGACAGTCGCACGGAACTCGTGTTCCTCGACCGGGTCGCTTGGGTCGAACTCCGCTGGTCGAACGGCCCGGTAGACCGTGCACTCCCGTTGCGTTTCGACCCGACGCACGTCGGTACAGCACTCCTCGAGGGTGTCGACGTACGGGTCGGCGTTCACCGAATCCGGTATCGCCACGTAGCACGCTCCCTCCGGACTGACCACCGTGAGTGTTCGGAGCAGTCGTTTGCAGTTGACCACCGTCGGGGCGTATCGCTTCGGCGCGAACACCAGCACGTCGTAGCGCCGATGGTCGTCCGGTTCCCAAGGGACGAGTTCGACCGTCGCATTCGATAGTCCGTTTCGCTCGGCGTTTATCCGACAGCAGTTCGCGGCGCGAGCGCTCGTCTCGGTCATCGTCACATGGTCGGCCCCACCGGACAGGGCCAAAGCGACCCCGACGAGCCCGTAGTTCGCGTCGGGCACGACGAAGGACCGGTCTGCGACATCAACGACGTCCACCAGTGCTCGCTCCGTTTGACGAGGCTCTGTCTTCGAGACGACACCGTCGCGTGTTAGAAACGAGAGCGACTCGGTCTCGTCCCCCCGTCCGATCTCGAATTGGAACTCGAAACCGTCCGGCCACTGCGGGTCCGTCATGCATGACACAGCAGTTCCGGGCCACAAAAGGTCTCCGCTCTCCGGGCGAATGGATCTATACCACGAGCCATGCGACCGGGACGGAAGCACCATCCCATCTATAATAAATCCAAATATATATTTCATTGCAACGAAAGGGGGCGTCCATGGACGGAGGGAAACGTGGCTTGAGCCGATCTGACGACGTCCCCGACTCGACGGACGGCTCGGCAACCACGATTACGTTGCCAGCGGAACACGAGTCGGAACTGTGTGCAC
>NZ_CP099995.1 GCF_024138125.1 Halorussus salilacus | reverse complement strand
CTTACCGCGGCGAGGAGTACGCCTTCGGCGACCGCCTTCGGTTTGCGTACGCGGACTTCGGCGAGGGTGAGAGCTTGGACCGCCTCGAAGTCCCACAGTGGCTCTGTAAGACGGATGCGCCGGCCGGATGGCCGGGCAATTCTATGTTCGAGTACGCCTTCCAGGCCGTTCGGGCAGAAGCCGCGGTTGGCCAGGGCTACCCCGAGGCGATACAGGTGGCCGACAGCGAGGCCGTCCTGACCGGAAGCGACCGGGATCGCCTGATTCGGATGCTCCTCCGGCTAGGCGAAGATACTGAGGTTCCGATTGAGTGGAACCCCAAAGATCGGAGCAAGCGTCGTCGCCGATGACCGGAATAATCTCAGCCAGGCGACCGTCACACGAACAATCAAATACGATATCCCATACAACACGATGACCATTCGAACCACGTTCCCCGACACGAAGGCGCTTGGAAGTATCGCTCAATCTCAGTCGACTATTGACTACACTGCGACGATCCTAACTGACCGCGATGCCGACGATCCACCGGACGTCACCGACTACGGATTCGGCCAGCCGGTCGTGCTGCCAATGGGCCGACGTGATGCCGAAGAAGTAGCGATCGGCGTCGTCCACGGCACGCAGGTGATCGACCCTGGAATGGGTGGTATAGGCCCGACGCTCGGTGCTGATGGCGCTACTGACCAGTTCCGACCGAGTCTTGTCGACGAACCGACGACCCTCATCGGCATTGCGCTGCTCGGTAGTGCTACTGCTACCGGCGACTCGAGCGATGGTGATCGCATTGAAACGCCGGACCATTCGATCCCGACATTCGCAATCGGCCATGGTACGACCGTCTACCAGTGTCCCGAAGCCACCTTTCGCACGTTCCACTTCGTCGATGGAGACCTCTCGCTGGCTTACTATCCCCGGCTGACTGAGGTCGCCGGGACATTTGGAGCCGAGCTCGTTGGAGCGATTGCTGAACGACTACACGAGACGACTGAGGGGTACGACGACCTGCTGGATGTAATCGAACGGAAGGTCGCCCACCAGGCCAATGTAGACCGCGGGGTGCTCCAATGAGTAATGACAAGACGACGGTCGTGGATGCAGCCGAGCTGGCAGCTGAGCCCGTTGTTGGAACTGTCGTCGAACCGGGAGACGAAGTCGGTGAGTTCGTGTTTGCAGCGCCGGACGGACAGGCGGTATCAACCGGTGAGTTCGTGGCTTACAGCCAGTCCACCGGGGGTAATAGTGACGAAGTGGTCTTGGCCCGTGTGAGTGACCGCGAACGGGAAGCAGGGCTCCCAGCGTCGTTCATGACGGACCCGGACGTGGATGCTGGACGGGTGGCAACGGCACTGGGTGCCGAAGCGGACGGTGGAGAACTATACCGCATCACGGCAGAGGTGATTGGCTACTATGACCCCGGCTTCGAGTCATTCCGGAACCCACGGCAGCTACCTGATACCGGCACGCGGCTCCACCGTGCGCCTGGCGAGATGCTGGAGGTCGTCATTCCCAACGTCACACCACCCGGATTTCGTGAGGAAGGTGACCCCGACCCAGGCATGGCGTGGATGGGTAGGCTGCTGAACCGGGCTGACGAAAAGGTGACTATTGAGCTACCGGTCAATGAGGTGGCGGCGACCCATCTCGCTATCCTCGCCTCGACGGGCAGCGGAAAGTCCTACACTGCCAGCGTACTCCTCGAGGAAATGCTCAAACCTGCCACGCGCGCTGCGGTTCTGGTGTTTGATCCCCACGGCGAGTACGACAGTCTCGACCAGATGTGCGACCATCCCGCTTTCGAGGGGACGGATGGATACCGGCCATCTGCCGAGATCCGAAAGCCTGACCAGCTATCGGTGAAGCTAGCTGACTTAACCTACGCCGACTTACGTTCGATCCTAAACCCAACTGAACGGATGGCGTCGGTGCTGAGTGATGCCTACGACGATCTTCGGGGTGAGGACGCGTTTACTGCGAACGACCTCGAACAGGCTTGCCACCGAAACCACCCGGACGGGGAAGCGTCCGGTCTGAAATGGCGGATCAATCGTAACCTCCAGCAATCGGACTTCTTCGACGCGTACGACCGACTCGACCTCGACGCGCTCGTTAACCCCGGTCAAGTGACTGTCCTTCGAATGGACGGGCTCTCCCGCCGCGATCAGCAGGTGATGGCCGCCGTCCTGCTCCGGAAACTCTACAAGGCGCGCGAGGCGGCCGTGGTTGGTGACCCAGATGACGTCCGGACACCGATCGAACACCCGGTATTCACGCTGTTTGAGGAGGCACACCGGTTCGCGCCAGATGGTGACTCGCAGGCTCTGTCAATCATACGCCAGGTAAACAGCGAGGGCCGGAAGTTCGGAATCGGGACCGGGCTAATTAGTCAGCGCCCGTCAAAACTCGACCAAACTGTCCTCTCACAGTGCGGTACCCAAATCACGATGCAGATCAAAAACCCGAACGACCAGCAGGCCATCCGCGATTCCGTTGAGGGGGCTGGCGTAGCGGTGCTCGATGAGCTTCCTGGCTTGACCAAGGGCCAAGCAGTCATTTCGGGGGGTGCGGTCAATACGCCAGTGCTGACGAAGATTCGAGAGCGGCACACGGAGCACGACGCTGAGAATTTGAAGGCTGACCAACTTTGGCGGGAGGCTTACGACGACGCCCAGTACACGCCTTCTAGAAGTGCTCCCGCTGATACAGACGATGGCAGTGTATTCGGTAGTGGAGAAGAACTGTAACCTCTGTCTCTGTTCTACAGGACTCCCGCCATCAAATCCCGGGGATGACTGGATTTTGGGTGCTGCGCCCCAGATAGTAGCGGACCCTGTACTGGCCATCGATATATTTGTGCGCAACAAGTATTAACCAACAGTTCGGCCATCCACACTCTACGTTGGTTAATATATTGCACAGCTGATCACCCTCTCAGGGATCCGGTCCGTGTCGAGGCGACTGACACACCAGGCACTCCCACATCGGCTGGCCAGACCAATTCTCATCTGGGAGAGACTCGAACTCCTGAAACTGATGCTCAGTCATTCGACCACACTTGAGACATTCAAGACGTACTCTCGAGGAAGCACTGGGTTGACGATTCTCGGAGTGATCGTCGTCGACGGCGCGCTGGAGTGCAATCCCTGGCACCAACCAGGCGTCGTCTTCGGCGTTCTCCAGTAGGTCTGTAAGCCGATCCTCATCACGAATGCCGTGCCCTCCCTCCTCGTAGAGGAACGTTGTGTGCGCCCCCTCACACCGCGACTGCGTCGACTTTGTCTGTCCCGTCCGCTCACGAGCGGCTGTGAGTAGCTGTTCGCCGCTTTCAGAGGTGACTCGAACTGCTTCGGGGAGCGAGGGCCACCTGTCGGTCAGCTGTGCGGCGGGCCTTGCATCGAGGTCGTAGATCAGCTGGCAGTCGTCGACCGCTGGATCCCTATCGGTCTTCGCGAGGAGCGTGGCTGCAGCAGCACCTTTCGCGACGGCCGCGTAGAACGTCGACGCCTCGACGAGCAGATGTACGACGTGGAGTAGTGTCCACTCAGTATCCGGGGCGTGACTATCGTCGCTGGTTCCATCGAGATGGTTTGAGAGGCAGAACCCACACTTGGTACGGTTCGCAGGAATCGAAGCACTGCACGAGGAACACTCGCTCCGTGCCGATCTCGCTCGATTTGGATACGATTCGAGCCTTTCCTTTCGCAGTCCCTCTCCTTGTCCAGCGTTCCCTCGTCCAGAAAGTTTGTTGTCGGGAACGTGATTTGCTTCGCCAAGAGGTCGTAGTTCCTCAAAATCAGATTGTCGTCCATTCATAGAGTCGTCTGGCAGCACCTTCCCTCGTCTCCGTATTTAAATCTCAGCCACCAACGTCGAATTCGAATCGACAGAAAAACTCGCAGAGCACGTCTTCAGACCGCCAATTCGTTCAGCGTGTCTCGATGCGACCGTATAGTCGTCGCAGTGACGCTCGCCGCCGCAGCGACTTCCGCCTGTGTCAGCCATCGTCCCTCTTCGCGACCCGCCTTGTACAGACAGGCAGCTGCGAATCCTGATGGTTTGACGCCCGACGCTACTCCTGTCGATTCCGACTGTTCGGCCAGCCTCCGAGCTCGCTGTCGGATGTACGCTGGAATATCAAGTTCCGACGCGAGCCGGGGGATGAATTCGCTCGGTCGAACAGGCTGGGTCGGCAGTCCAAGTTCTGTATTCAGCGTCTTGTACGCATTTGCGACTCTCGATTGTTCGACGCGTGCTGCGTCGACGACATCGTCGAGTAACCGCGAGTGACCGTTACAGCGACAGGCTCCGTAGATGCTTGCTGCCGCTATCGCCTCGATTGATCGGCCTCGAAGCAGATCTTCGGTTTGAGCGCTCCGGAACAGTTGACACGCCTGATCACGGACCGAACCTGAAAGCTCGAGGACGCTCGCGATTCTTCGAACTTCACCCAGGCCGTGTGCGAGATTTCGCTCGGCTTTCGACTGGAACCGACCACGAGTCTGTTCACGCCGCATTCGGGATCGCCGCTGGCGCTTTCGTCCAGAGAGTTCGTTCCCGTTCGCATCTTTCCCGCGACCGATCTCGGTCGACAGCCCTCGGTCATGCCGTGCCGCAGTCAGTGGAGCGCCCGTCCGCTTTCGCTGGTCCTGATCGTGAGTTCTCCATTCAGGACCGTGGTCGATTCGTTGTTCGTCAATAACGAGTCCACAGTCTTCACAGATAGTTTCGACCGAGTTGGTAGTGACCCGGCCATCGCACTCCGGACATGGGTTCGTGCTGGAGTTTGTCTGGACGTCCTCGTCGAAGCTTGTTTCGTAGATATCTCTAGTCGCCATGTTTTCTCACCAATTATCGAGATTCGCCGATACGGCGAACCCCTCACCCATTGAGGGGAAAATAAACTCCGGCGAATCAGATAGGCACTTTCTCTGGGACTTTGAACCCTCTCGACTGGCCTATCTCGAATCTCTCTTTCACCAGAACTTCTACATACGTCTCTCTGGATGGCGATATATGGACTATCAGCGGATTTTAGATGAGATTGCGGAGGCGTTCATCGAGAGGCCATTGGATTTTTTGCTCGAACAAGATATCCAGACCCGCGTGGCAGAGGCTCTCCGACACGAACTTCGGAATCGGGATTCCCTCTATGCTGACTTCGCTGATGCATCACTCACGTATAGCAGCAATAACATGGCGAACTACAAACTCCCGTATCCAAAGGAGATTCAGCAGACAGCGGAAGGGATTGAAAACCCAATATCTCGAGTACATACGGAGGTAGCTGTTCAGGATCATCTCACCGCTGCGGACGGATGGCGGGAACAGATCGGCGTCGTGGTATTTCGCAACCAGCTGGAGAACACGATTGAGTGGAATGATGGGTCGAATCGGTTCGACCCAGAGGACTTCGAAACTGCGATAGAGCTGAAGTACATCAAGAACAAGAACTACTTCCCGACGCACTCTGGCGTCGACGACCTTGTGGAATCATTGAAAACAGACTCCAACAGTATTGAGTCTGATTTGGAGGAACTCGCTGCACTTCCCGATCACACTGAGACGTTCCTTGTCATCTTCTCAAACTACAACTACCTCTATCAAGGGCCGGTACTTGATACGTCTGAGACGAGGAAGAAGAAATACACACGAGTTGGTGATGCTATGTGTGATTGGCTCAGAGCTAATTCGGGAGATACCCATGTTCTGTACGCTCAGCCGCTCCATTCGGAGTGGATCACTAACCACGACTAAATTCTGGATATCGAACCGTCCGTGATTGTCCCGACGCCAGTATAAATACCCCTCCACAAGAATGGTTCAAATCAATGGAACTGACACGCAACAAGACGATTGACGATCTTCTGACTGGCTCTCCAGGTCCATTCCGAATAGAAACGTCAGAGGAACGGGGGCAGCGAGTGTTGAATGGCCTTCGCGAGACGGTTGCGAAATCAGAAGCCGAAGCTGAGTTTGAATTGGACAAAGAGTACTGGGTCCGGTACTATCTTGAGGGACATAGCGAGGCTTACGGCTTTGAAATTGCGGGGGATCTCGACAAGGAAATGAGAGGTAGGCGCGGCGACTATCGAGTCATCTATGAGGAGCAGGATATGGTGCTGGAAGTTGAGAAAGATCTGAAGAACTTCTTCGAACACGGGCACGAAACCGAAGGGGCGGTTGGATGGGATGCGCCGGGGAGTATTGACCTCGTCTTTGCTGTCACCGACAATGACGATCGAAAAGAGGAGTTCGACATCCCGGTCATCATTGCAGCTGACTATGATCGTTCTGAGCTCGAGGAGCCGACATTCGAGCAGTGGTACAATCGCGTTAGAGAGCTCAAGTCTGTCAAGGAGGCATTCGTCATGAGTCTCCTCTCGGCAGTCTACTGGGAATATACGAAGGGAATCCCAACGGTGTGGGAAGTCCAGAAACGAGCCGGGGAGATCGACTCGACGAGCCGCGAGTACCTTTCCGCGATACATGAGAACCTCTGGACTGCCGTCGCAAATGGGGTGAACGATGTCCTATTCAACCGAGAGGTCGCGATCCAAGAAGGCGAAGAATTCGCTGACCTCAAATCGAAGGCCATGTCTCTCGTCCAGGATGGGTACTCTGAGACGTCTGAGTGGGAATGCCCTAATTGCTCAGAGCCGTTTGTCTTAGTCGGCACCCACAAGCGGGTCTATGAACCGGATTTCGAGACTATGACTGAAGGGCAGTGGGCTGAGCAACAGGCTGCTCAAGAAGGTGGGTTCTTTGAGGAAGGTGTCCACGGGGAGACGCTCACAGCAATGTACTGTTTCGATTGTCTGATTGGTGGAGTCGCAAGTGCCCTCGATGCTGAGCCTATGCTGTTTGACAACCGCACTGTGGTCGAGTTCAAGTAACGACTGTCTCTCGAGCAGACCCCATCTTGTCCCCGAGGTTGTGGCTGCGCGCGCAACGAAGTGAGCACGTAGCGGTGGGTGGGGAGGAGGGGCCTGGGTCGGTCCGGCACGTAGCAAAAAAGAAGGGTGCGACGACCGGCTACTCCCACCACCGACCGCGCTCGGGGAAATTCACCGTGGTCCAGCCGGTCAGAGCCACCGAGACACGCCCGTTGTACCAGTTCTTCGCCGCTCCACGAATACGAACGTGCTCTCCCTCCTCAATCCAGGGTTGGTCGCTCGCAACCCAGCTGGTGAACTTCGTCCGTCCACTTTCGTCTTCGATAAGTCCCACTTGGGAAATGGCTGAACTTGACGGCTCCCACAACTGCGTCACAGTACCTTCGATGCTCACCTCTTTGCGATTGACGTCCTCGAGCATCCCGATGGGAACTACCTGTCCCGGCGCCGTCTGCAACTCCTTGAACACCTCGACGACTGCACTCGTCAGGTCTTTTCCACTGACTACGGCTTCACCCAGCCGCCGACCAATCGCTGCTCGCGACCAGCCATCCAGTTTCTCCGCCAGCCGCATCGACTGCTTGTTCACCGCCGCCAACTGCTCCTGCCTGAGTTCTGCACGAGGGTCGTCCCGCTCTGGGTCCGTCCACGGGTCCACGCTCGCCGCCCGCTTCTGGAACTCTGCACGCCGCTCAGCGCTCCGCTTCGCTGCGATGTCTCGCGTACGCTTTTCCCGACCTTCTTGCGTCCCCATCTCTGCCTTGGCACTGATGCGCTCCAATTCAGCCTCTCGCGCCCGAATGCGCTCTTCTTGTTCGAGAGTCGCACCGTAGATCCGCTCTTCACTGGTGTCGACCATCCCGTCCGGGTGATTTGCATCGACCTTTGCCTGTACCTCCATCTGCACCGTCGCCTGGAACTCCGGCGTCTCATCGACGACCTCGAAGCCGTCTTCATCGACTGCCGCTTCGTCTGATTTTTCGAATGCCTGTTCATCGACCGAAACTACTTCACTGGGAACGTTCTTACTTGACATTGGAATTCTCCACAATTCCGAAGGCGCTCACTCGGCGTCTTCTTCCGACACCACGACTCTCCAGCCGTGGCTGTCCACAACGACCAACTCAACCATCTGCGCGCTCTCGCTCGCGCCTTCGTGAGCGCCCCCTGGGGCGCGAGCGAGAGCGCCAAAGGAAGGTCACCCAACCAGCACCGCGCGCCGACCCGCCCGGAGCAAGCGTCCAGCGGGATATGCCCGCTCGTGTCCGGCCCGATGCGCGGGACCGTGTCCAGGGCGACTGTCGTCGAGAACGCGCGCCGCCGTGTGGCGCGCGACAGCGCAGGCGGCACAAAGCGCTGGAACGCGAAAGCCCGCAAGGGGCGCAACCGACGGGGATACCCGCTGGCGTCGAGACCAGATTCATTTTAGCCCGGAACGGGCGCTCGCGGTGCGGAGAGCGCCCGCACGCCCGGAATGGTCGGTCGCGAGCGACGCGGAGGGCGGAAGCGGCGAGCGGGGCGAGCCGTAACAAGAACCTGTTCAACCGGGCTCGACGCTCAGTCACACAGCTGACATCCTGGTGGACTCAGAAAGGGCGAGGTCGTCTCGGTCGCCCCCCGACCCCGCAATCACCACAGGCACGAGGAGCGCAGCGTGGATCGCGGGATGCCGAGCGGCCGAGGGCTTTCACTCTGTACGTTCCCGTCTCGACTGGGTCAGCCGAGTGTTGCAAAATACCGAAGTCATTTATATATGGGTTCGCTAGTATGCAACAGTATGCTCACAGAAGGCGAGGTTCGCGCCCTTACTGTCCTCCACGGTGAGCAGACTGTCTCTGAATTCGCAACGAATCTCGATCGGAGTCTCAGCTACACTTCCGAACTCGTTGAACGGCTCGAAACAGCTGGCCTCGTCGAGGCACGCCGACAGGGGAAAACAAAGCAGATTCGACTGTCGGACGCAAAGGCACTCGAGTTACTCACGGACCTCACCCAGCAGTATTCACACATCGACTGGCCGGAGCTGTTGTCAGGGGCTGCCCTCCGTGTCTGCTACTACCTTGACACCCCACGGACCGTGACCGAACTTGCACGCCGCGCCGACGTCCACCGAAGTACCGTCCACCGTGCGCTAGCCCCGCTTCAACATCGCGGAATCATTTACCAAACCGACGACGGCGCGTACGCACTGAATGACGGCTTCGAACAGCTGAGTACATTCGCTCGCGAGCTCGCTCATCAGGTCCACCGCCAGACTGTCGAAGAACAGACCGACACGTACACCATTCTGTGGGAGTCCCTCGACGAGTTCCTTGTGCAGACGCTGACTGAACTCACTGAGGAACACTTCATTCCGACAGGGCCAGACCAGTTTCAGCGATACGGTCTCCCACTCTTGGCACGTGACCGCAGACACTACCTCTATTCGGAGACGGCGGGCGACCTCTCCCCAGAGATGTTGTGCTGCCACATGCTCGTGATCGATTCGGGCGCACGGGCTCAGTCATACTGCCTGCTCTTGCTCAGTCACGTCGACATCGACCGCGACGAACTCCGAGCCCAAGCCACCAAGTACGGCGTCGAAGACGTCGTCCACGAACTCTGCACGTATCTCGACACCAGCGGTGACCAGCGGACGTCGCAACTCCCCGAGTGGGAGGACTTCCAGGAACTGGCTGAAGAGTACGAGGTGACGCTATGAGGGCGCGATTCGACAGCGCATACATTCGCTCAGAACTCGAACGCATCGGCCAGCAGCTGGACAACCCGCTCACCGTCTTCTTGATTGGCGGTGGGTCGATGGCGTTTCGCGGACTCAAAGAGACGACCAAAGATATCGATCTCCTCGTTTCCTCCGGCGACGATCTGAGTCAGCTACAAGCGGTGCTCCTCGAACTAGGATACGATATCGTCCGGGAACCGGACGAAGAGTACGAAGAACTCGGTGCCCAGCGAATCCTCGAGAATAATGACGGGTGTCGCATCGACGTCTTCAATCAGCAGGTGATTGGCAAACTGATTCTGTCTCCAGGCATTCGTGAGCGGAGCGAACGGTATCTCGACCCGGAGAATCTCGTGGTCGAGCTCGTGAGTCCAGAGGACATCTTCCTGTTCAAAGCAGTCGCTGGTCGGGTGGACGATATCGAGGATATGTTCTCGTTGATGCAGACCGGCCTCGAGTTCGACGTCGTCGAAGCCGAACTCGAGGCGCAGGTCGAACTATTGGATCAAGAACTGTTCGTGACGTACGTCAACGAAGCGTTGACCGATCTCACCGAGCAACACAACGTGACGACACCGTTGCACGACCCTGTCGCGGAAGTCACTGAGCGCGTCTATGAGGAACTCGAAGTGCTGCAGGCGCTCGACGAACCGAAATCGGTGACTGGCCTACAAGAGGAATTCGACTGGCCTGCGGCGGACGTACAGGAGATTGTGAGCCGTCTGGAACAGAAAGGTGCCGTCGAGGTAACCGATGGACGCGTAGATCGTCGCTCAACGACGATCTGACCGCGAGTGGGAGGAAGTGAGGCTGTGACTACGCTGTGAGCAAGTCCACACGGCTCTGTTGAAACCTTCAGACCTTGGCAGGAAGGGCGTTACACATACAGAGACTGCGGTCAGCACGGCGTTTAGGTTCTCTAGCGTAAAGCCGGCTCAGTCGCCGATAGACCTGCAAGCATGCCGAGTAGCAGTCGCCGGGTGACCATGTGACGACGAGGAATGAGTTTGTTCGCGTTAGTGGGGTTCGATTACGCGGGGACAAGTTGCTCGGACAGCGCCTTGATGTGGTGCCGGATGGTATCCGCACTGGCGTTGACATCGATGTAGACGTCCTCGGCGACCTCCTCCTCCCGGGTCATCTCCGAGCCGTCCTGATGGTGGGGGGTATTGTTGACGATGAACCGGTTGGTCGCAGACGGGAGTGCAAGGGGCAGATCCTCGTTGGTGAGGTAGTCGTGCTCGGCGAGAAAGCGGACGAAGTCGCGGTAGTTCTGTGCGGCACTCTTCTCATCGTTCAGGTGAACGTTGCCATGTCGGTACTCAATCCCGAGGGTGGCGGCGACCTCATCCCAGAAGTCCGCGCGTGGGCTGGCGAGATCGGTGATCGCGTCGGCCTCCAGCTCTAGATGGATCTTACCGTCCCCGGACTCTGAGATTGAGCGCGTCACGAAGTCGGTCTCAAGGGGGCTGCCATTCAGCTGGTAGGTGTTGATCGTCACCTCGTGCTCCTCCCCGGTGATGGGGTCGGGGCGGTGTTCAGTGAGGGTCAGTGTGCGGGCGTCGGGGTCGATGGTTGCGTGGTACATCTTGAGTTCCCTCGGACACGAATATCATGCGGATTCTGTGTCCACACGTGTACACAACATACACGTATAAATATGTGCTGGTGGTCGTGAAATCGCGGCACGACCACGAGAGCGTCGCAGCTGGTCGGAGTAATAAGTGGGGTCGCTCAGATCAGGAGTTAGAATGCGCCAGCGATAAGGGATGAGATGCTAGTGGCGTGCGCTATGACTGCGACTCAGTGGACGTGACAACTCGCGCGCTGTTTGCAGCACGGCTCTGACAAATTATCAACAGCTGGGATTTCAACGGAGCCGTCTACATCTCTTTCCGACTAACTACGACTCCGACTCAAGACTCATTAACGAGGTGTTCCTCGAGGTCGCGAGTCCAGTACATTGCTGGGCCGCCGGAACTACATCTCGCACACAGCTGTAGTGGGCCTTCTAGGTGGCCGAGTTCGACACGGAACCGTGTGAGGGCTGCAAGCGCATTGACGATGAGACCACAGCTATCGCAGGCGTGATGGTCTCGGTCGTCGGGATCTGGATTCGACTGGACCGCGCAGTCGACGCAGATTGGGTGCGTGACCCGTTCGTCTTTTCCCCAGGTATGCGCCTTCCCAACTTCTGTACCGGGAACCGCATCGCAGAAGGCACAGCCAGAGAGCGTTTGTTGCATCACTGTCCTCCCCTGACGATGTCGTGAGCGGCGGTCCAGCCTCGATGGAAGACTGCGAGTTGGAGAATCGAGTCGAATGCTTCATCGCTTGGCTCGTGGACGAGGACCTGATCGTCGGGAATGGGAGTGACGACGTCGTCGTCGACAAGGTCATTGACGAGAGCATGGGCCCTCCCGTCGTCAATATCTGCTACTGCGACGCGAGCGGCATCTTGATCCTGTGCGACGAGTTCCGCTTCAAACCGTTCGTGGTCGGCTGATGCATCGTCGAGTGCGTCTGTACCGGACATGGGAATCACGTTGGCGCGTATTGACGCGCCTCAGCCTCTCAGGCGCGTACAGACTGCTCGCCACTCCGAGCTTAACCAACGCTGCGAAGAACTACGGTTCTGTGTTGGTTAACTCGTGGCGGGTTCAGAACTGATGAACGGGCTTCACACGGAACGTATCTGAGTCAGCGTTCGGCATCTCGTTGGTTCGATCCGAGGACGACTGCGAGAGTCGGTTGACCAGTTCGTCGCGAACCGCTTCACGGCTGACAGTTGTTTCGTGCCAGCCGAGACGCTCGTCGAAATACCGCTTCTGGAACTTTTCGCCGACGTCGTCGACGGCGATGAACTGTGTCCGCTTCACGCCCGCAACGCTCATCGAGACGAACTCGGCCCCGACGTGTTCGTGGGTGAGCTCGACGAGTGCGCACTCGACAAAAGAGACGATGCTAGTCGGACTTCTGTTGTGCGGGAGCGTCAGCTCGAGATCTGCCCACGGTTCTTTGCTTGGCTGTTCAATTTGCTCGCCAGAGAGTCGTGATCGCTGTTGCTCGTGTCCTGAAGACATGGTTGTCGAGCGGGCGCCTACGACGGCCCCCTCGCCCCTCTCGGGGGCGACAAACTCCACCGCGAATCGCATCACCATTCTGTGAGTGATTTCTGACATACCGGCTAGAGGCGCTCGTCGTTTGATGGCCCCTCGGCCGGAGAGAGCCAGCGGCGTTTGCACCGGTGTACCCTAGCCTTCCTTTGGATAATTCTGGAGGTACAGAGAGAAATATCACGAGTCCAGATTGGCTTACAGTGGCGTCGGGCAGTTTTCAGGCGGTGATAGGGTCCTCGACGAAGCACAAAATACGTTGATTGGTGAGAATTGTGCTTGACGACGTGGTGAAACCCTCGAATTCGATCGTATTGATGTTCTATCGGGGGCAGGCTTGGGCAGCATCAAGCCAAGGTAACTGATGGCTCGTTTGGGGCTTCTGCAGATGATCTCCCCATTACTCCCGAAATCATACGATATGAGCCCTGAAAAGTGCATGACGGGTTTTTAGACAAAGTTGCGCACTTCGCTCAGAGAAATGTAGGGAATATGGTCGGTTTCTGTGGGGGCTAGGGTCGGAGCCGTTGCTGAAATCCTAAACAGGGGTATTATGAGAAATGGTGCTGACTTGAAAATCCTCGTAGTAGTGGACTCTGGTTTTCGTCGTACTATCGGTTATCGTGCCCTACAGCTGTCCGTAGGGATAGCCCCGGTGCACCGGATTCAAAGAAGTCTTTCTCTATGAGTTCAGATTTCACTTTCCGACCGAGCTTTACCTTCCCAGGGACGAGGCCAGCCGCTCGAATGAGATACTTGAATCTGGGATTTTCAGCCATCCGACTAGCCTCTGCGTCTCGTCGTCGATATCGGCGCTCGTAGTCGACTATCAGTTCAATTACCAGCAGTGCAATCCCCTCAATTCGCTTCTGGTTGCCGAATACCGTGAGATCTAATAGTAAGATTCCACGAACTGCATCCGCTTGCAGGTGTCGCGGAATGTCTAACTGATTACAGTAGGCCTGCGTAATCCGCTTCTTGTCAATTGTCGCTAACCGGGATGCTTGGTTTCCATCTGATGGGTGTCGCCCCTCTTGATGCAGTGCGAGTCGTGTCTCAGGAACTTTGAATCGAGCGAACCGACTGGCCTTCTTTCGCTCCGCTTCGACCCCGATTGATGTTGCACCAATCGGCTCGTAGCCAACTGACCACGGACTGAGATCGACGTCCCATGCCGCAGGAAGATGTGCAGCAGCGTCATCTGGCGCGTCTGATGACCGGTAATCAAGTGGCGGGTGCTCATCGTTCACCTCCAAAGCCTGCTGGCTGTGCGCCATGGATTCATCTCGATAAGCCGCCTCCTCGTCGTCCAGTTTCGGAACCCGCACCACCCGACGCATCTGCTACAGCGTTCCGTGTCACCGCTCTTTAATATACCTGCAAGGCACCGAGATTACCTCATTTCACCCCTCAAAATCATCCAGTCACATATTCATAACTTATAGGACTGTTATCTTTTATAACTTCTTCAGCAACAATACCATCACGTGAGGGAGACGGTCGGTGACGGCCTTTGGCCGGCTCAGACCCTACGACTGCATCGAACCATTAGGTTCGGAGCGTTTTCGACTGCTCTGAGAGCTTTGTCGCCATTCGGCGACGAGACTTGGCTCCATTGCAATTCGAAGCGATGCTCCTTCGCTTAGCGAATAGTATCGTGCGCGAGTTCGCGCCCGCGTTCAACCCCTTTGGGCTTTGAGCCATAGCGGAGATGTAGACTCTTACTCGTTTCAGGGAATTACGTTCCCGCTGGGAACCCCCCATAGCGCGTCAATAGTGCTCCAGAAGAGCGATTAGTAGCGCGTATTGAGTTGGGGTTTGAGGGCCGACTTCCCCCTCGAGATTGATGCGCTGTTCGTCTACTGGTGAGTGGCAACGCTGCCCAGTCGACGAACGAAGCATCGGAGCTAGATTATCATGAGTACGAAGAACCTGACCTTCGAGCACTGCCTACCGACGATTACGAACCACGCTGCTGAGCAGTGGGAAAAGCGAGTCCGCGTCGACGAACCTGAACCACTGGCGGCCGCGATCCACGATACCTTTGAGGTGGATTCGCTGGTTGACGGTGATACGGCGTTCTACCACGCTGAGTACGACATGCTGCTGGTTGTGAAGGGGTGGCAAGTGGTGACCGTGCTGTATGCGGATCACGACCGGATGGACACGACGAGTATGCGACAGTGTGAGTGTGGGTGTCTGGTGGATCTGTTTGAGCACGATGCCTGCCCCCGCTGTGATGACCCGGTCGACGGGAAGATAACTGTCAGTGGAGGGTGGTTCTGATGGCAGTTCGACAGGGCCGGACACGGCTCAACGAGATGAACGGCTCCGGTGACAACGTGTTCGTCATCGCAACGGTGACCCACATTCAGGACCTGGCTAGCCACAAGCCCTACCAGAAAGGACTGCTTCGCGACGGATCGCTGTCGGGCGACGATGTACGACCGTTCGTGGTGTATGACCCTGATATCAAACTCGAAAAGGGTACCCGGTACAAGATGAACGGTTTCGATCATCCCTATGAACGCTTCGACGAGATTCAGCTGCTGCTCGGCGAAGATGCCTATGTGGAGGCATTCGAGAAGTGAGGGGTCACTACCCCCCTTTTCGCCAAAATAGAGACACAGGAGGTGGACGAGAACTTTCCTTCAACTGATTGCCAACCTGCGCGCCAGAGATACCTCACTCTAGACGAGAGTACCGATGCTCAAAGCTAGAACTCTTCTCCCGTAGCCCCGGCCTCATCCAACCGATCGTACATCTCATCAGGGAAGGGGAGACTTCCCCAGATGGAGTATGGACACTGCTCCTTCCCGATGCAGTACCGCTGCATATCGTCGTTGTCGCAATTCATCGGAAGCGGGGTGTCGCCACCAATCGTATTCGAGAACTCGTAACGAATCTGGTAGTCGGTGACCTGCTCGTCGTACCACGGCCACCGTGAGAAGATATCCTTGAGGTCTGCGACAATCGTCTCGAGGTCACTGTCCTGGTACTGGGGCAGCCACATCACCATCCGAGCAAAGCTGTACAGATCCTTTCGGACTGGCTTCTTTTCGTAGAGGCGTTCGGCCATATTCGCCATACAGGGGAGTTCGAACAGATCTTCGATCGACTCAACATCAAGAGGCTGGACGCCACGCGAAGACTCCTGAATCCGGTAGTGATTCGTATTTCCGTGCTGTCGGATAGTGAGATTCCGGTGATCGCGTTGAGATGCAAGGAGATTCCCAAGACTCCGAGGACTGGAGATACGATTACACACGTCTCGCTTCCAGTCCGCTTCTGGGTCGTACGCCTCTACTGCTTCAAACAGCTCCTTCGCCGAGTGGAACTCCCCCAGTGAGACGACCTCATCTGGAACGTCTCGAATCGCGTCCCGGAGCACACGGATGGTCCGCTCACCGGGGTTCCAATCTCGCCAGATTCGTTCGTGGTGTCCCGTCTCGATGAAGCGGTCGATGCGCTCTGTGATGGCCGACTCATTCGTGCTCAGCCACGTCAGCTGGTCTTCTGAGAGATTCTCCTCCTGGACTCGCAGGAGCTTCTTGAACGCACGTCTGGCGTACTCGCGATACTTCGTGTCGAAATCACCGACCGGTACGTAGAGGCAGTTGTCCTTGATGCGAGTGAGCAGTTCTCCGGTCTCTCCTAGCTCGGGGTCGGCGTGAACGAGACAGTTCCTCGACGCCGCAGCCATCGGGATTTCGAGATACAACCCCTCACCAAACTCGGGCATCTCCTTGATCCCTGTACAAACGCGACCGGGGTGCGGACCATCCTCTCCGGGGCCTTTTGCGTATAGCACTTCTGCGATATCCTGTTGAAGACCCCCGTCACCGAATTCTCGAAGGAGGGACGCGAGATTGTTGACATAGAGCTCGCGAATATCGTAGAGGACCTGCACCTTTCGAGGTGGGGCGTGTTCGAACTTCGGGTGTGCTTTGACGCAGATCGCACTCAACGTCGCGAGGACGACGAGCGTTCCGGGATCGTCGACGAAAGGTTCCTCTGCGGCATTGGCCCTGACGTCTTCTTTGAACGCCGCTGTCCCGAATCGCTCGAGGTCGTTTAACAGATCGTCTGGTTGGTCTTCACCGTCGGCGATGTAGCGATTGTAGCCCCGCGTGAACAGCTGGTTGATTCGGGTCGTGCCGTATTCGAGTGGGAGCGTCGCAACGCGATAGGCGGTACTCTCGTCCTCGACAGGCGTCGACCGACTCATGACTGGAGTACCTCCGGTGTCGCAGACCGAACGTCGAAGGTCTGGCTCTCAATTGGCAGGACGATGCTACAGACGTCAGCGTGCAACGAGTAGGGTAGTCGGGCGACTCGACGACGGTCGGCTGTAACCACTGGGTCGATGGGGATCTCGTAGGTGTCTTGCAGAAGGTCGTTCAGCACTTCTCGACTCTTAGCGTCGTACCGATGAGCGGGGTCCGTATCGAGGAGGTAGACGTGAACGCCCTGGCCGCTGTACACTACCATCGTCTCCTGGGCGTTGAAGTCGTCCTCGAAAATATCTCGTACCTCGAAGCCGTACTCGATGGCCCGTTCGATATCCTCAAAGGCATACGGATATCCCTCGGGAGCGGCGTCGAGGATTCCTGCGGCGTTGAGGAGCGCATCGTCGTCCCGATCGTCGACGTCCTCCGAGACCGTATCCGCTGCTCGGTTCCTGGCGATATCTTTCGCGTCGATGTCGACGAGGAGGACCCAGGGCCGCTCCCAGTGATCCAGCGCGTAGTAGACTGCATCAGGACACGGGTCTAGTTTGTCAAGCAGGTCGGGATCTGCGAGCGCGAAGTTACTCCGACCGAGTGGATCATTCCGTGCTGGATGCCGGATGAACTCGAGGACGTCGTCGAACTCCTGAAACGTTGCCGTGGTCCGCTCACCAGAGGTATTCGTCTGCCACGTATCTCGCCGAATGAAGTCCTTGTCGGGAACTCCGTCTTTCCGTACTGGGTGGGGTTCCCGAAACGCGAGTGCGTACTGTTTCGGTCCCTTCGCTGTGATGAACGACGGGAGTTCGTCACGGTATGAGGGAAACTCCTCGTCGTAGTACCTGTAGATCTCCTCGCGAGTCGCTTGTCGCCAACTCATGAATTGAACTCCTGGTATAGTTTGTTGAAGCTCCGAATCGTCGTCAGCCCAGCTGCGTCGAACGATTCAACGGCCTCTCGAATGTCCGAAAACGACCGGGCTGCACGCCCGCTCACACTGCTCTCAATTCGATCAGCCTCAGAGAGACAGTCCAGTACCTCGACGGCTGTCTCCCGTCTGTTGAACGCCCAGACAGCGTTCGCATCCACTGCACTCTGCTTGTCGTAGTCGTCGACCGGCGCGTGTTTGTTGTTACTCGCGAGTTCAGCTTCACCGACCCACACGAGTTCCCCGTCAACATCGAGACCGGCAACATCGAATACCGTCTCCTCATCGTACTCATAGTAGGATTCGACCTGTGCGACGTCTTCGTGGGAGTCTAACCACAGTTCGAGCAGCTTCACACCGACCTTGTGCGGCGTCTTCTCCCCGACATCTCCCTGACCAGGGCCGACCTTGAGTTTCTGGCCGAGCAGTTCTCGCCCTGCCGGGAGTACGGTGTAGTACTTCCGACCGCACGCTCGTCCTTCCTCCAGCAGGTCTTGATCGACGAGTCGTTGCACGTCCAGGTCGTCAAAGTCGTTCTTGAACGCACTCATTGAATCCAAGAGTCCATGATCCGGTGCGTCACCATTCATCACGTCGAGGATGCGGGTCAGGAAGCGGATGTCGTCGTGAGTAAGCCCGCGCCGTCGAAGCTCGTCATCCTGGACGGTTACACCACCAGCCTGTACTGGTGACGATCCGTTCTCGTCGACAACTGTCTCCTCTTCTTCACCGACTAGCTCTTCTGACTCAGTTGACTCAGGATCTCCAAAGAGCGGGTTGGTGGTGTTCCTGTCTTCCCCTTCGTTCCCTTCGTTTCGTTCGTTTCCTTTGTTCTCTTCGTCGGCTGCTGAACCACTGGTTGCCTGTCCGATGAACGACGACTGCGTCGTGTCCACAGGACTAGCCGATTCTGCGGATGTCGACCGTTCATCCGTCGGTCTACTTCCCCATCCCTCGTTGTCTCCGGCCTCTGATTCGCTAGTGGCCTCAGCAAGCCCGTACTGGGTCTGTGTCCGCTCGGACAGTCGGGGGAGGGCCACGGTCTCGAAGTGGTCCTCCTGTTCGACAGAAAGCGGCTCGTCGCTCTCTGGATGACCAGTTGCTATCGGGAGCGGCTTCACAGAGAACGGGGCTGGCCCCGTCTCCCCGAATGACGGACTCGGGAGTTGTGCAATCCACTCCCCGCTGGGGAGCGTGTTGATCCGATTCCGCAGGTCAGTCGGACTCAAGTCTTCGTGGGCCAGTGACTCGGCGAGGTCGCGCTCGATGGAGATGTTCCCGATGAGCTTCGTCTTGATGTTGTTGAGGACCTCGTTGTAGGCGCGCTCGCTTCGGTTTCTAACTTGCTCGGGAAACTGCATCACCAGTCCCATGCTCAGGCCAAAGGACCGGCCTTGGGGAAGCAGCTGCTCGGAAACGAGTTTCGTTGAGGCGACGGGAGCCGCCTCCTCAATGATGAGGTTGGTGAGATTCTCGTAGTCTGTCTTCCCATCACGTCGACGCACCTGCACTGCGTCCCAGAGGTTACTCAACAGGAGAAGTGTGATTGCTCGCTGTGCCTCTGGACGGAGATCACCCAGGTCGAACAGGATCGTGGCATCTTCGTCGAGGAACTCGCGGAAGTCGAATCGGTTGTCGACGTATTCGCCATCGTCACCCTGTTCTGGAACGTGACTGAAGATACGACGAAGATGCGCGTCTTCTCTGAGTTTGTCGAGGCGGTTTCCGACGGCGTCCATCGACACCTGGAATCGACGGTCATCCTTCTCGAAGTGGCGCGTCAGCGACTCCTCGACATTTTGGTTCTCAGCAGCGACCGGAGGGACTGTCCGCTCGCGTTGCATCTGGAGTGCAGCCGCGAAGAGATCATCGAGGCCGAAGGCGTCACTACCGTATTCCTCGTCGAAGAGTGCTTTGATGAGGTAGCTAAGAATCTCGTTCGCGACGAATGCCTGTCCATACTGTTCGCGGCCCATGACCATCCGCATAATGTCGTGGAAGTGGTCGACCTTGTCCTGAATCGCGTCTTCACGGTTCCGTCCGGCCTTGAGCGCAGGCCGGATGTCGAAGAAGGAGAACGCAGGGACCGTCTCTGGGACGCGGAATTGGTAGACATCGTCCACCCCGTTGAAGCGCTCGTAGTGGCAGCGAAGGTAATTCGCGCACATTCCGTCGCCTTTCGGATCGACGATCACGACGGGTCCGCCGGTCGTCGCCCGGAGGGACAGTGCGTCGTTGATGATTGCCTTCGATTTTCCGCCACCGGTCGAGGCGAATCGGCCGTAATGCGTCGTCAAGAGATTCGGTGGAATCCGAATCGGGTCCGGTTGGGGAGATCCATTCTCGTCGAGTGCATACCCGATCGCCATTCCCTCTTGGAACTGTTGAACCAGGTCTGGATTGGGCCACGGAAGCGGGTTCCGGCTTTGCTGTTCAGCGCGTGTCCCGCGTGTTCCCTCTACTGTGAGTTGCTCGGAGGATGGGACGAGCACAAAGTTCGCGAGTTCCGCACCGCTGAGGACGAAATCCGGTCGGGTCTTGCCCCGGCCCGCCGCAATCTCCCAGTCAAGCAGCTGCTGGAGGGCTGTCTGAGCGTTCTTCTCCTTTGTCTTTTCTCGAAAGCCGCCAGTACGGAGTCGTTCTCCTTCGACTTCGTAATAGGGGCCGTCGATTGGATCGAACACAGGACGAAGCGCGTTCATCTGGGCCGCGAGGTCGTCGCGGGATTCGTCACCGGTCGGAACGCCGACTGCTCTGATGTTGGCAGTGAACGATCGCTTGGGGTTCTTCGCGTCGATATACTCGATGCGCTTGGCGACTGACTCGCTGAGCTGTTTCTCGTCGTGATTGCTCCGCTGATCTTCGACCTCGAGGAAGGAACCAACGATCTCCTGGAAGAAGGTGTCCCGTCCGTCGACGAGATCTTCTTTTCTGATCTCGGCGTCGGACTGCCAGCTTGTCCGTCGCTGGAACACAACTTGAAACGCTACTGGTGACGCCGCCTCCATCAGGTGGTCGACGAGTGACGCGAGAGTCGCACCGGGCTGGTCGATAGCAGCCAATCCGTCGTCTTCGTCCCCGGATGCGAAGGGCGTCAACGACGTCATCCAATCTTTCTTTCGGGTGGCTGAACCACACCAGCGTACGCCGACTGGCGAGACGGCGTCGACGGTGGGCCGAGCGAGTATCGTTCCCTCGGCCGTCTCGGTTGGCTTTTCGAGTGTCGTCAGTGGCCCCTCGTCCGGAACTGCACTTGGTGGTCCAAGCTCAAGCGCCGTGTCCCCAATCTCGACGAAGTGGCCATGGGACGAGTCGACTGTGGCACCACCATCTGCAAGGGAAGATGCTTCGCCCGTTGGTGTCTGGTCTTGGTCACGCTCCTCGCCGCCAAGCTCGTGCTGCTCGTCGGGACTAAATTCGTACTGTAGCTGCCCTGCTTCGTAGTGTTCAATGAACTCTGCTGGTGTGAATTCGACTGGTTGAATGAGCCGTGAAGCGACGTCGACGTCGACGCGTTCGATGTCGAACGTCTCGGGATAAATCGAACGAAGGCGTTTTTCCAATGTGTCGAGATGCTCGTCGGCGCCGTAGAAGAACTCCACAGGGTCGTCCGCTCCCTCAGATAGTGCGAGAAACTCGAACTTGGGCGGTGTATTACTGTGGAGTGGGTTCAGCTTCTGAGCGAGTCCCGTTGACTCCGCCGTCGTCAGTTTGTGCAGGCTTTCGAGGACTCGAGGGATTCCCTCGGGATCCAGGCCTTCTGATGTTGGCGTGACTCGGAGATACTCACGCATCGTCTTCCCCCTCCATCGAACCGCCGTCAGGCTTGGCGGAGATGGATTCCGCGTCACTCGACTGTCCGTTAGTCGTTTGCTCTTCCAGCTTCTCTCGGAACTCCTGGACGTCCGTATCAACTGCGCCTTCACCAGCGCCGGGGAGCGAAGAACGGCGCTGCTCGGTCGGGTCGAAGTCAATGACCTGCTTCTCCTTGGGCATCGCCTCAACCTTGATGCCGCGCCACTCACCGTCGACGCCGACGAGTGCCTCGGAGAAGCCAGCGTCCTCGTTGCCGGGGACCGCGTCCTGTACGTAGCGCATCTGTGCGTAGTTCAACCCGAACTCGTCGGCCCATTGGTCGTCCATTCCATCCAGTCGGTGGAACTGCTTGACGGCACACTGGTCGAGAATGGCTTCGGACTCGGCGTGCTCGAAGAACTCGTCGACGGTCTGAGTAACGAGACGAATCGAGAGATCGTGGTGACGGTGATGTCGGAACACCGTCTCTAAGAATGCCAGACTCGCGGCGTCCTGCATTATGTACCGCGCCTCGTCGATGACGAACACGACCTCCTTGTCCGTTTCTTTCGCCCGCTCGTACACGAGCGAGATGAGCAACTGCATCGTCAGCGCCGTACTGCTATCGACGCTGCCTTCCTGCTGTGCGAGATCGAGGTAGATGACCTTCTCGTTGCGGATATCGAACTCTGAGGATTTCCCGAGGTTGGCGTGGCGACCTTCCCCCTCGAAGGGCCGAAGCTGGTCCAGCAGCCACGTCGCGTCCTCGCGAATCTTCCCGGCCTCCTCGTCGGAACGAACGACGAACTCCTCGGGGTCGTCGACCATGTCCTCGAAGACGTCCATCATGTCCCGGATGGTCGGGCTGGGGTTGCTGTGCGTCGAGATATCGTCGGTGATGTCGTTGCGCTTGTAGGCGCGCTTGAGGCCGAGTTCGAGCGTCGTCCTCCTGTCGCCGAGCGAGATACCACGCAGTGCGAAGAAGTTCGTCAGGAAGCTCATTGCGTCGTCGAGCTTCTCGTTGAACGGGCTCGCGTCCTCACCCATCGCCCGCTGGACGTGGTCGGGTGTCTGGCGGATCTCCAGAGGATTCAGACCGAGCGTCCCACCGACGGTGATGCGTTTCGCACCGAGTGCTTCGGAGACGCCCGCCCAGTTGTTGAGCGGTTCGAGGATGATACCGATGCGGTCCTTACTCTGCTCGATCGAGCGGATGAAGTTCTGTTTCGAGCCGAACGACTTCCCAGACCCAGTATCGCCGACGGTGAACATCGCATATCCGTTGTCACGGGCGAACGGGTCGATGACGACGGGGCTCTGGTTGTCCTTGTGAATCCCGAACTCAACGCCACCCTCCTCGAGGATCGTCGCGTTATGCGGCGAGGAGAGGAGTGCGCCAACGGCTCCACCAAGGGCGATAGATTCTCGCCCGAATACGTTGTCTCCGATGGGGGCTGCCGACTGCAGCGCGAGGTCCTGACGACAGATTGCGGTCTTCGGCGTGAGGTTCGCTGGGTCGTCGCGAAGAGCACTCTTGACCTTCTGGACCGAGTCCCTGAGGTCGTCCTTGTCGGCGGCTCGAACCGTGACGAACATCCCCTGGTCGAAGACGTTCGCACCGCTCTCGACGGCTTTGTAGGTCGCAGCGGCTTCGTTTGCTCGCTCCTGAAGGTACGCACTGCGGACGCTCTGTTCAAGATCGGCGTCGACCTGGAGGTCGTCAGCGATGTCCTGCAGTTCGTTCCGCGCTCGCTGCTGGTTCTTCGGCGTGATGTGAGCTGTGAGGTCGAATTCGACGTCGGTCAGCTCGAAGAGGTCGCTCAGATAGCCGTCGTTCGGGTAGTCGGCGTAGTCAGCGATGTAGAGCGTCGTCGTCCACTGCTCGCCAACGCGTGCGGCTCGTGTCTCCCACTCGATGGCTGCTGGCGCAGTGACCGTCTTGTGAGATTCGGAGATGTCGTCGAGGAGTTGGCCTTCTGCATGACCCTCCTCAGGCGTCTCCTCGTCAAGGACGTCCGAGAAGTCGACTTCGGGTTCGTCGTCGGCGGTATGCCGGTTCCAGAGGAGTTTACCGACGACCCCGAAGGCCACAACCAATAGGAGGTAAACCGCCACACCTTCGGGTGATGTTGGGTTCAGTAGCCACTCTGTGAGCTGGGCGAGAGGCCCGCCGCTCGCTTGAAGAGTGACACTACGCATTGGTCTCATCCTCCCGGCGTGAGTGGCCGATGATCGGTTGCTCGCGAATGACGCGGTCTGCTTCGTCGTAGTCGTGCTCTCGTCCGTTCCAGAAGTCCATGTTCAGAACGAACAGTTCGACCGTACTGAGCCGGCGAGCAGACCAGCCAGACGCTTGCTGAATGAACTCGGCGCGAACGTCGTTGACGCGGCTGTCGAGCTTCTCGAACATTTGGGCGCGACGTTCGACATCGGTGAGGTCCTCACGTCGCGTCACGAAGGGATTGAACAGGAACCCGATGACGGGGAACTTGGTCAGTTTCTCGGCGGGCGTCCCCTCGTCTCGGAAGCGGTCGTAGACTTCGAGCGGTGTGACCTCGACGCCAAGGTAGTATCGCATCTGTTGGATGCCACGGTCACGCATCTCTCTGGGGCGTGTTTCTCGATATTCCTCAAGCAGCTCCCGGAAGATCGGATTCTCCGTAACGTCTTCGTCGGTAAGCCGTTCCTCGATGGTCTCTGTGATTTGCTCGACCGGGAATGAACGAGTCGTCGCGTGGAATTTGAGCTTCGAGTCGAGTTCCTTGTTGGCGAAGTCTTCGCCCGCGTTCTGGAGCTGGGCCCAGTCGTTGGACATCGCGAAGTCCATGTTCCCCGGGTCGATCTCGATGAACGCCTCCATCGTACCGTCTGTCCGTTGGATCGCGCCAGCACCGGGCCACGCCCGCTTGATGTTCGTGAGATCCTGCGTTCGCTCGTCCGGTTTGAATGGCGTGTAGTTTGCGAGCCCGCCCTCGTTTCGTTCGGTCTCGTTTGTGTTACTGTCGGCTGCTTCTGGGGCACTGAACGTAACTCGCGGACGCTTGGCGTATCGATAGACGTCCTTCGTCCACGTCCACGCGTTCAGGTGGTCGGGAGAGACGTAGATGACTGCAACACCGAACCCGAGTCCGCCAGCCACGAACGGGAGGGCAAGCGATTCGACGCCGGTGAGACTCGCGATGAAGAGCCCGATGATGGGGAAGGCGATGAGCACGCCGACGTCCCCTTCTTCGATGTTGAGGTAGGGGATGCGACTCTCCTCGCCAAACTGGTTCATGATACGACGCGCTGCCGCGTCTGGATCTGTAGACATTAGTGAATACCTCGATCATACTCCATTCCGCGTTTGTCACTCGATGCGTCTGCTGTGGCCCCACCGGGGTCATTCTCGGTTCGACGGTACGATGGGGCTCCGTCCTCAGTTCCGTGTCCGCCTCGAGCAGCAGCTTTCTGTGCAACCGCATGGCCGGCTGCTGCTTTCGGTCCCCACCGTGCCGCTGTCGTCGCGACACCTGCACCGCCAACGTAGGCGCCAGCCGCGACACCTCCGATGAGAGCGGCTCCTTTCGTCGCACCTCCGACAACCCTGGCTGTCAGTGGAGTCGCGTACTTGAACGTCTTCCAAGTGATATAGAGAGCAATCAGTGGTAACGAGGCTGCGACTAGATATCTTAGAAATGCGCTATTTGGAGCGAGTGAACCCTGTGAGTAAAGCAGATCATACCCTTTGAACACAACTGCTGCCGGGAGAGGGAGGACTGCGAGAGGGACAAATCGCTTACTGAATCCCGTCGCAATATCCGAGAGAACAGGGATATTGCCGTAACCGAGTGCAAACGCAATTGGCATACCGTACACGTAGACGTAGAGAAGAATCTCCCGAATGTAGTAGAGCGCCTCAAGCGCCCACATCGATAGTCCGCCAATGAGTGCGAATACCAGTGCCAGTCCAGGGTTGGTTAACGACGTTTCGAGAAAGTTGAGCATCACGTTACCAAGTGAACTGAGACTTGGCATCAGAGCAATCGTGAACCCATCTACGATATAGAGGCCGAGAACGCTCAACCAATACCAGGTGATAATCAAAAATGCGCCAACCCAGGCAGTCTTCTTTGTTTTTCGAGCTTCGTAGGCGTTCCCGATATTGAAGATCCGGATAGTGTGCCGCCCCTGGACACACATCACTAAGAGGAGGAGGGCGATTAGCATTATTTCACCACCAACCAAAGCATCTCGAATCGCTATCCAAGGATCATTTGTCGGGGCGCCAAAGACGAACGCACCGTCTGTTTGTGGGGTTGGGGTCCCAAACATCTCCTCTGTTAGAGTATCGTAACCGGTCTGGAGCCCCTCCATGAAGAGCCCAATGACCCAGTCGACGACACCCTTGAATCCCTCGAGAACGACATCAATTAGATCAACCATGGCTACGTCTCACTGATAGTGATATCACAACCGTCTGGTTCTGATGATGCTGAATACTGGATCGCGTATCCTTTCTCAATGCGGGAGTCACCAACCTGTGTTTCAAGAATGAGTTCAAACTCTCCGCTCTGCTCATCCTCTGTACAGGATGTACCTGCACCGGGGACGAAGGCAAATGGTGACCGAGAACTATAGACCGTGATTTGTTCCCCAGCACCTACGATGACTTCATTGACCTCTGAGTCAGATTGCGGGTCGTATATCCCGCTAATATCATCGCTGTCTGCATAATTCGTACCTTCTTCATCAGAGGGGTACGGGACATCCCCAATGAAGAGTAATTTCGTTATTGCATCCGGGCCACTACCTTGATTCTCAACCGTCACGAAGGCTTCTTCTGCGATTTCATCTCTCGGTCCATCCCACATCTTTTCGGGCTGGTTTCTCCCGATTCCCATCTCGACGATTTCGAGATCTGGCTGAAGGGAAAGCGACGTCTCTGCCACGGTTTCCTCGTCTCTCAGCGCAATCACACTGTAATCTCCAGGTGCGTAGGATGTCCCGATCTCGAACGAGACCTGTTGAGCCCCTGCGGCCACGTCACGGGTTCCGAAGAGCTCTCCGTTCGGCTGGATGAGGTTGATCTGGTCGACGTCAGCGTCAGGGGAGAGTTCGACAACGAGCGTGGTTCCTTCGACAGCGACTCGTTGCAGTGGGCCTTGCCCGTCTGGAGAGTCAGTTCCGTCACCGGGCGTGCCAGAGTCTCCATCGTCGGTCAGGCAGCCTGCAACGCTTACAAGCGCGGCACCTGCGGCTGTTCGGAGGACGTTTCGTCTGCTGATAGTTGGGTTGTTTCGTATCATGGATCTCGTTGGAAGAGGTCTTCTGGACCGAGCATTCGGAGGAGACGGTGTCCAGCGTAGAACATCACGAAGAACGGGATGAACTGCCAGAAGATCTCGAAGAGAAACGCGAACCACCCGTCGATGGTTCCGAGTGGATGCCAACGGGCAGTCGCCGTATCACTCACATAGGCTGGATTATGCCCAAGCCACGAGCCTGGGTGATATCGGGCCGTGTAGATCCCAGGATCGTCAACGGTTACAATGGCTATCCCGGACGCATTGGTCTCGACCTGCTGGCCGGCGATGGTGATGTATCCGTTGCGGGTGGTTCCCCCAATCGGATACCAACGACTGCTGTCGTCGAGGATGATCGGTGCGCCAGTTTCGTCGTCACGGAGTTCAATTCGGAGCGTGGCCTGTGACTGATTCTGTTGCAGAACCTCCGCCGTAAGGTTACTACGACGGAGCTGTCGTTCAGAACCCGCGGCAGGCTCGACGATCGACGCGTTGACTCCTCGAACGATACCTGCAACGTGGAGAGCGTCCCGATCGATAGCGTCGGCTCGAACGGCGACACCGTACGTCGTCGTGTAGGACTGATTTACGACCTCGATGTTGACGTTCTCACCGATGGTCCCCGCCGGAGAGGGCCGGTCAGTCCCCCACGTGTCGACAATTTCCGGGCCGTCCCGAACAGGCTCTGCACGCGGTCCAATCCGGGAGGGATACGCGTGGACGAACACGGGGATCGCGTCGGACTCTACTTCGGTACTAGCGGTTCGGTTGGACCGCACGAGCCCGTCCCAGCTGGTGTCTCGGGCAGTGTAGAATCGCCAGACACCACGAACTCTCGTGTCACCGTCCTCAGTAAGCGTGTACCCCTGCCAGGGACGGGATTGGAAGATGGCAACGCCGGAATCCCCGTTCGGATATTCGGCGTAATAGGGGTACGCGGAGAGGTCGTAGACCTCAACGTCAATTGAGTCCGAGACGTTTCGCGTCTCCTCACGGTAGACGACATCAACATTGGTTCCGTTGACAACGTCGGTCCGGGTCGTCTTCTTCAGTCGGACGTGGACCTCTGCTTCGAGGGTGAGGGTTGCGCTCCAGTCATCGTCGATCTGGTAGTCGATGGCCGGCGTGTGTGATCCATCACTCTTCGCGATGGTCTCCCCGTCCTTTTGCAACCGAACTTCCTCGATCTCGTGATCCGTAAGTGACCACTGGATAGTGCTGTTACCCGAAGAGCTCCCGTTTGGGATACGGACGCGGTAATCGACGAACCCACGCATCGTGCCATTCGGGGCGATGTACAGTGGCGTTTCACCGGATTCGAGGTGGCCCCGAGTTGACGGCTGAACTGCGAACACTGTTGCGTGAGCGTCCTCGATGAATACACCGTCCTCAAGGGACGCATGAGGTGGATGGACGGACGTATCCGACCCACCGGCTTCGAGGTCCGTGAAATCGTTTCGAGTCCACGTCGCTGCTGTCTCGGGCGGGCGTTTGAACGTAATATCCGTCCCGTTCGCAAGCTGGTGGATTGACGTCCGCTCGTCACCGTAGCGCTGGCGATACTCCTCTTGACTGATGTAATTGTCCGCATCGCGAGACCAGAGTGTCGCTGACTCGTTCTCAGTGAGTCCGTTATCTTCCGTACCCGGTCGCGGCGGATTCGCCGAGACGATACCCGTGACTAGGCTAGTCACGCAGAGGGCTGCGATGAGTACGGTTAGTTCGCGTTGTTGTAGGGGTCTCACGATGAGAGGGGAGTGAATGGCTTACCAGGGGACGAGATCAACACACTGCGCCAGTGGGAGGCCCATCATCGATCCGGCGACGGTGTACAGCGGGCCGAGGATAACGAGAACCACAGCGGACTTCATTGCCGAGCGCTTGTGGCGCTTGAGTCCCTTCTTCTGGTCTGGATTGAGCGTGAACATCTCGATGAGGGAGTCTGCTTGCCAGACGACAGCGAGACCGACAATGCCCAGCCCAGTGGTTAGCTGAAAGAAGCCCTCAATCATTCCGGGAAGATTGTCAGCGTTGCATACCGCGCTCTGTGATGTTTGTTGAGCGAGCGCTGGTTCAACTGCGATGAGGGAGAGAGCTGCGATGGTGAGGGGGAGCTTCAGTCCAACAGTATTCCGTGCAGTGGTTTTCGGCTTTTCTTGTGGGGAATCTGTATCTGGTCCTTGCATGCGTGTCTATGGTTAGCTGTTCCATCGTCCGATAGATCACGAGCTCGTAGCGGATGCGTGGAATCAGCGTTCAGTTCTATCAGAAACAGACCGGGTATATGAATCTGAACATCCGAACGTATTCTTAAGAAACTCTTTGTATCTCCTAGCATCTGATAGGATAGGTAAGAAACGCATCGGGGGATATATACATCTTTTCGGACGACAGTGCAGGTATCCACATGTATCGGGAAGTGAATTGGGCAGTACCTGCCGACCCATACATTCTCGAAGAACTAGGCGAGTACGATGGCTGGCATACGGCAAAGAATCTCGAGATCAATACGGACTTTAGTCGCCAATGGATCTCTCAGCGCTGTCCGGTATTTGTTGATCATGAACTCGCTGAGCGTCATGAAGAGGAGCCCGCATACCGTCTCACTGATTTCGGCGAGCAAATCCTCAACGGTGAAGCAGAATACGAAGAACTCAATGAAACAAAGGATTGAGTAGTATGAGAATTAGCAACGAGCGGCGGACCGACGATTGTTGGTTAGCACATATTAACCAACATAACGTCGGTGTCATCAATAGCGTTGGTTAATAACTACTCGAAGATACGCAGTCACTCAGTAGTTCACGGTGCGTGATAATAGAAAGAACGGGAAATCGGGTCCTTAGTGGTGCTATTCGTCCGGCTCTGGTACCTGTTGTTCTCCGGGGAATACAGGATTGCCGTCTGCCTGTCCAGTCGCTCCAATCAATTCAGCACTGACAGCACCTGCGATGTCCGCCAGCATCGGCCTGTGGAATGCCTCCCCACCATATGCGAATGCAACAATATCCAGCAAATCACGGAGATAATTCTGCGTATCGTACGCCAAGATATCTCTATGAACAATAATCAGCTCATCGTCGTGTTCACAGGTCACCATCCTCGAGGAATCTGTTGTCCGCAGTGACTCCGAAACTTTCGCTTCCCACCCCTCACCCGGCAGTGCAACCCATGAGAACACGTCGTGCCGCAACTCCCACATCTCCAGTTCCTCGTCCGTAAGATCATCCTCGTCCACAAACTCGTAGCTGAATGACTCTCTGAACTCCTCACGATATTCTTCAGCTCCCCGAATTTGATCGCCGTTGACGTCAGTGGTGTCCTCGATGTCCGGCTTGATTCGGTCCGGGATAGTAACGACCTCATAGCCGTCTGAGCGAGCATTGTCGAACAAGTTTTGACTGCGGTTTTGCTCGTCATGTGTCGCCACCACGACGTCCCGCTCCGCGTTCAAGATCTTGACCGCGTGGACCTGCACTGGCTTCCAGTCCAATTCGTCGTGCGTCTCACCAGTCACGAACTCGTTCAAATCATCGACTAATCGCGATGCAACAGTCTCCGACTCACAGGATTGCAGGATTTTCTTCACTCGCGTCGAGTACGCCGTCCTCCCCACGTTCGACCGCTCACGATTCAGCGCGTCGTTGATTTTCTTCGTCGTGTTCGTGATATCGTAGCTAAACAGGAAGTTCGGCTCTGACGCAACACGAAGACCGCTCACGAACACTGACGCATCCTCGTTCTCCGGGACTTCGTATACATCCCCGAATCGGGTCTGTTCCAGTAGTTCTGCGTCAGTGTAACCAATGAAGTTCTGCTTTGCCGTCTCAATATCCTCGTCCGTGATACCATCCAGTACGGCCTCTGTGCCTTCGATGTCTTTCTCCGGCGGGTGGATCTCAACGTGAAGGGTCTCGATTTCTTCGAACCCGTGTTTCGGGGCTTCCTTCACCGTGAATGTGTTGTGAGGTGAGTGAATCGTGATGTCAATCCCGTGACGGTGACAAGTCGCAATTGCGTCCTTGATCCCAACACCGAACTTCCCGATCACCTTGTCGGGGTTGTTCAGCTTCTCTTCGTCTTCAGCTTGGGTGAGATGCTCGTACCGGAATCCGCGTCCATAGTCCCGGATATGCCACGTGCCGTTGTCGCTATAGATATCTGGATCATCCGTGTCCGTGAGGGCTGCCTCGTCCAGGGCGTTCGCGATGATTTCGCGGGCTGCGTCTGCTGGCCCCCACGCCTCTAGGACTTCCTCCATGTTCAAGTCAAATTCTCGTGTCGATGTTGACATACAGAGATGGTCACTATACAGTCAAATAATAGTGATTATAGGCGCGTGCGTCTGAACCACTAATTCCTTCGTAGGTAGGCGCAGGCAGTTATGGATCTGAGGCGGGTCGAAGATCTCTCCACCGCAGGTGTTCGATTGTGCCCTCATCAATCTCAACGCTGAACAGATGCGAGTCACGTGGATCTCCTGTTTCTTGGCCAGCGTCATCTTCAAATATTTCGACGATTGTACCGTATTTTCGATGGAGACGCTCATGATCGGGGTCAGCCTCATCCGGAATATCGACTCGAACCCGATCTCCAACCTCAAATCGTCTCATTGCTTGGTTTTACTGCTACTCCGCCCTGTCAGTTACGACTGGTATCGAAGGTAAACAGAAGCCCGTGGTTTATTCTATGACACGCTGCAGTAAATCAGAACACCAGGGAGGTTGGGTTGCGAATGACGTAAAACGTTCCTGGGTTGTGTTCCATCCACCGTCCCATAGAATAAACTAGCGTATAGCAGTCAGTTTCAAAAGAGAACCTTATCCCCTGCCAGCAGACGCTACGAGGACAGTCTCGTAAAAATCCGATATCAAACCTGAAAAGTGGGTGTCCTCAGGATACTTCTACGACCTGATCGTTGGGATCGCCAATGATGTATAGTTCAGTATCAACCGCCTCTAACCACTCCTTGCAAGTCAGCAGTAGAGTATTGGTGTTATTCGACGACCGGGCCTTGTCATGGTCCAGTCCCGGTTGCACGATATACACTCTGAAACTCCACTCGTTCGGCTGAAACTTTGTTTCGATTTCATCAAATGCTTCCTCATTCAGTTTGAATCCCTCGACACCAGTATTCTCTTGACGGTAGCGAATCCGCTTTGGAAGCCTACTGTTCCTGATCCACGCTATACTCCGGAATACCTGATCAACGACATCACGAACGTCTTCGAGACGAGCACCACTCTTATTGCTCTTTTTGCAAGCCTTACAGTGATAAAGACTGATTCGCTTTTCCGACGGCTCAAATTGGACGTAGTCTGCTATCTCACCGCTCGAGTGATCACGGAATAGGACCTGCTCACTCTCACCGTTTCCTTCGATAAAGTCCTCTACCCAAGCGTGAACATGGATGAGTCCATCGCCATCGGTGTCGTCGTCATCAATCGAGTATTCCCCCCACGTAGCACACCCTGACCAATCGATCTTCGATTCGTCAACAAAACAACTCGGTGGAACCTTTGAGAGTTCTTGTTTGACCTTGTGTCCACGTCCGTTATAGACTAGGGTCCCGTCACCGGTACAGAAGTACAACGGATAACGGTTGAAAAACACCTCCCCGGTCAATTTACTGATCTTGTCTCCACTATCTATCCTGAATTGACAATTAGCGAGTTGTCCAGTCAGTTTATTATCCGCAATGTTGTACGTACCAGATAGCGACTGCGCTGTCTCTTTAGGGGTATAGGAAAATTCGACTGCAGTGGGCTCATCGGCCTGATAGTTTATATCCCTCAGAGCAGACTCCTTCATAGGTTGCCATCCACCCTCCTCATATACTTCGCTCGTGTCAATCTCAATATTGAGTTGCTGAAGCGCAGGATTATGAGTCCCGTATACTGGTTCTGCGGGGAACTCGTCGATTCGACTAATCTCGCCTAACCCAAGTTTAGGTGCGGCAGATTCAAATTCATATCTCTCAAGTTTGCTCACAAGTTCCTGACACCACGAAATGAAATCATCAATTCCTTCCCTACCCGTGGACCACACTCGTCCCTGGTCGTTGCTAATGCCAATGATCTCTTCATCAACTTCTGCAACTGCATGGCCTTGGGCGAAGGCCTGTGCATCTGTTTGTCTCACAGCTCCTTCCACCCGGTCACCAAGATACATTTTGTAGGAAGGGAGACTACCAGATGGCCCCAGTGCGTTGGCTAGTCCTGCGACTTGGTATTCAATATCGACCTCTGCCTGCAGCATTCGGACGAGCGATTCACCGCCGTATAGCTCGATTTCATCGGATACTATCTGGCTACGAATACGATTCGATAGCTCATCTGATGAAGAAGCTTCAAACAGGGTCTCGGTTCCGTCGTGATAGTAGTAGAGATGGAGATCATATTCTCGGTATTCCAGCGGGGTTCTGGTTCCCCAGGTCGGTTTATCGATTTGCTCGGTGATCAGCCCAAGAAACACCTCATCGGATCGGGGCAGTTTGTAGACGATGGTGTCGTCGTCAAGTGAAATGTCAGCTATCAAGTCGACGTCAGACTCCGTACTCTCGTAGAGCCGAGTACTTCGGTATGGCTGGAGGTCTTGCTCATTGACTCCTCGGAGCGCATCTTGTCCGGCAGTAGTCGCTGCTACGTTCGTCTCGATGTATTTGTCGACGAGTTCTGGAACAAG
Organism: Halorussus salilacus; assembly: GCF_024138125.1. NCBI lineage: Archaea > Methanobacteriati > Methanobacteriota > Halobacteria > Halobacteriales > Haladaptataceae > Halorussus > Halorussus salilacus. Next base: position 124,863 of record NZ_CP099995.1, on the reverse strand, counting down.
TTGCCGCCAGCCTGCGTCCTCATGGTACAATCGCTTGACGACATCATCAACCCCGGCTTCACGCAACTTGTCTGGGTCAGCGATGACTGTTGCAGCGACATCTGCATTCTCTGCGGGTCGAGTGACACGACCGATGAGTTGGAGTGTGAACGCAAACGACTTCGGGGGCTGATGAAGCACTGCAACCTTCAGATCAGCAATATCAACCCCTTCACCAAGCATACCAACAGCTACGACTCCATCGATATCTCCTTCTCGAAGTGCGCTGATTGTCTCCGCATTTTGCTTGGAGGTGCGATCGGAGTGAATTGCCTCAACTTCCAAGTCCTGATTACTATAGATCGTCTCCAGATCCCGAGCAGTATCGATGTGGTCACATCGTATTAGAAGCTTAGCGCTGGAATAGTCCGTTCTAATATCTGCTAACTTGGTAGCTGCCATTGTTGCCAATTTGCGATCAGGATCGTCAGCACGATACGTCGAGACTTCAGTCAAAGACAGCGGCTGATACAACTGTTCTTCCATCGCATTGCTCAGGGGATAGTGATACACCATCCGACCGGGTAGCGTCTGCCGGTCACGGCGAAATGGAGTCGCGGTCAATAGAACTCGCTTAGCACTGTCTACGGCCTCAAGTAGCTCCATCCAGCTGGGAGCACGGATGTGGTGTGCCTCATCGAAAAAGACAAGATCAAATTTCTCCTCGGGAGGACTGACAATAGAATTTGGATACTGGTCTGAGTCATAGACCTTGCTAATATTGTGAGGGAGAGTAACTACAACATCTTCATCCAACTCGTCCCACATCTCCTCGTCAGTGACCCTGGAGGTAACTGTTGCAACAGAGGGGGTCTCGAGTTTGTCATCAACAACGCCGGCTTGCCTCAGTCCATCGAGTCGTTCGAATTTCGCTGCAGTTTGGGTGCGAAGCACGTCAGATGCGGTCACGATGAGTACTTGCTTCTCACTCAGCCCAAATGCCAGCAACATCATCAGTGCTGTCTTCCCAGAACCAGTCGGCATCGACACTAGCGCTGGCTCATCTTCGTATGCCGTGAAGTGGCTCTTTACACCCCAGAACCCACCTGCTTGGCAGGAACGAACCCCCTTGATACCTTCCGAGCCGAACTGCTGAAAATCGATCTGATCAGCATAATCGGCAAAGTAGCCCATTGATTACTGTCAATATGGGGAATATGTAATGAAACTACTGTTGGGATCCGCGTACCTCATCGCAGAGAGGGTCGACAGGAAAGTATGATTCTCAATAATATATTCCCCCATCTCCCATAATTGTGCGCTTCAAGACCTCTAGGCCTATGTTGAAAGACCGAAACAGAGTATAGCAGTGCACATCTAACACCACAAACACTAAGTGATGTGCGGCCACACAACTTTTTGTGGCGGTAGATATGCGCGAAGGCGGAACACGGCTTGAAATCCTTGCTGCAGTCGCGTCACTCGAGCGCGACCAGGAGGTGCCGCCCCGCCAGAAGGACATCACAGAACAGGTCAGCGTGACACGCGGAACTGTCTCAAAGACGTGCAGTGCGCTCGTCGATGAAGGCCAGCTGCTCCTCGACGACGGAGAATACCGCGTTAACGAGGAAATGCTCCTGCTCATCTACAAGGAGCATCTCGAGAGTTACCTCATTCGGGATTCCGCGAACAACGGATTTGCGGATCTCGTCGAGGCACGGAACGAGATTCGGATCGAATTGAAAGGCGAACTCCGGCAACTCGTTACCGACGGTGACGACGGCCGACGCCGCCTGATGATCGATATCCTGCGTGAGGTGCTGGTGTACGCGTTGTCCTTCCGCGAGATCCAGACGCTCCGCGACTACCTGTTCGCGGTCGACCACCTCGTCCGGACGCTCGCCGCCCACATCACCACTAACCACAACTTCGACGGTTCGGACGTCGCCCACTCCGACGGGATCCGGCTGTTACTCCTCATCGCCGTCACGCTTGACCGCGGGTACGCGATGCTGGCCCGCCTTCGCGCAGCCCACGAGGAGCTGGAAGATCACCTTCCTGGAGCACCGCCCGAAGAGCAGATGATCGACTACCTGACGACCCAGTAATACATGACACAGAACGTATACAACGACGTCACCCCCGAAGAGCTCGGTAAGAAGCTGTACAAATGCGCAGACGCGATCCGGAACGCGGTCGACGAAACCCGGTATAAAAACTACATCCTCCCCCTGGTATTCTACAAGAGCATCGACGACACCTTCTCTGACAGGCTGGAGGAGCAGAAGGAGCAGTTCGCCGGGGACGAAGAACTCGCACGGAAGGCCATCACCGGAATGTCGGTTCCCGAGGACTACCGGTGGGAGTCCGTCACCGAACACAGCGAGAACATCGCTCCCTACCTCGACGAAGCGTTCGACGCCCTGGAACGGGAGAACGACCAGCTCCGCGGTGTCGTCCGCGTCACGTACAGTGACGAAGAGGCGCTCAACGATCAGCGGCTCCGCGACCTCATCCAGCGAATCGACACCTTCGAGCTGAGTACCGAGAAGGTCGAAAAGGACTTTCTCGGCGAGGCCTACATGTACATGGTCGGGGAGTTCGCTAAGGACGAGGGCAAGGAGGGCGGCCAGTTCTTCACTCCGCCGGACGTCATCGACCTGATGGTCCGCGTACTCGCAAAAAGCGGCGGCACGGACGGTTTTGAGAAGGGAGCGTCGTTCCACGACCCCACCGCTGGTTCCGCAGGGTTTCTCGTCCACGCGGCCTCCTACTTCCGCAATGAGCAGGGCGGCGACCCGAGCACGTGGACGGTCACGGGCCAAGAACTGAACGCGGACATCGCCTCAATCGCGCAGGTCAACACATTCATGCATGGACTGGAGGCGGAGATCCGGCGCGAGGACTCCCTCGCGAACCCGCAGTTCCCGAACTACCTATCGGACGACGAAGGGTTCGACTACGTCCTCGCAAACTTCCCGTTCTCGGCCGACTGGCCCAAGAGTGACCTGAAAGACGACAAGTGGAACCGGTTCGACTGGGCCGATAAGTTGCCGCGTGCGGATCGCGGCGATTACGCCTTCCTCATGCACATCGCGAAGCTGCTGAACCAGCAGGGGCGGGCAGCGGTCGTCGTCCCGCATGGCGTCCTCTTTCGGAAGCACGAGAGCAAGTACCGGAAGGCCATGATCAAGGAGGATCTGGTTGAGGCCATCATCGAACTGCCCAGTAACCTCTTCCAGAACGTCAGCCTGCCTAGCGCAGTCATCGTGTTCAACCGTGACAAAGGACCGGACCGCGATGGCGAGATCCAGTTCATTCACGCCGCCGACGAGCGGTTCTACGTTGAGCGGAGCAACCACAACGATCTGACCCCGGAAGGTCGTGATCGCATCGTTTCAGCGTACGAATCGTGGCTCACCGAGGACCGGATGTGCCGGACGGTCTCGGTGGATGAAATCGCTAGTAACGATTACAACCTCAACACCTCGCTTTACGTAGACACCACCGAACCGGAAGAAGATGTGAGTGTCCGTGACGAACTGGAGCTACTCCGTAAATCGCAGAACGAGCGTGATGAGGTTGAAGCACGGATGACGCGTCAGATGGAGACTCTCAACTATGAGTGAACAGGAGATAACGCTGGACCAGTTCGCTGGTGATTCGAGTGATAGCAAGTCCGAGGAGAGCACGGTAAGCTATGTTGATTACCCGGACGGTTGGAAGGTAGTCAACTTTCACACGTTGGTTTCCGATTTCCGTTACGGTACTGATACAAAATCGAACACAGAAAACAACGGCTATCCCACACTACGGATCCCTAACATAGTCGGAGGAAAAATAACTACAGAGGATCTGAAGTACACCCCGGTAGACGACAAAGAGTTTGAACGCCTGAAATTGGCGGAGGGTGATATACTCCTAATAAGGACAAACGGGAATCCCGACTATGTCGGCCAGTCGGCTGTGTTTTCAGGAGAACTGGAGGATTCGATATTTGCGTCCTATCTAATCAGAATCCGAGTGGACAGGGACGAAGTCAATCCTGTGTTCGCGAAGGAATTCCTGAACTCCCACTCCGGTAGAAAGGAGATGGCAGGGTGGATTAGTACCTCCGCAGGAAACCACAATCTGGGTATCAGTTCGATCGAGAACTTCAGCACACCACTTCCGTCACTAGATGAACAGCGTAAGATCGCAGGTATCCTCCAGACCGTCGATCAGGCACTGGAAACGACGGAAGATGTTGTTTCGCAGGCGACGAGAGTAAAAAAGGGACTCATTCAGGAGTTCTATTCCGAGGGCTACTACGACCACACCGAGTGGCAGGAGGTGGATAAACAGGACGCGTACGTGATGACGCGGGCCAACAGGGTTCCCGCAGAGTGGGAGGTTCGCCAATCGGACGAAATCGCCGATATCAAGACGGGCCACACGCCGTCGACATCCGTTGACGAATACTGGGACGGCGATATCTCGTGGGTGGACATCCACGATCTGACGCAGTTAGAGAAGACCGTCATCGAGACGACCGACGACACGATCACGGAAGAAGGGCTGGAGAACTCCGGCGCCAAACTCCTACCGGAAGGTACGCTGGTCCTCTGCCGCACAGGCGCCATCGGAGAAACAGCTATCCTGGGCAAAGAGATGGCGACCGACCAAGATCAGGTGACGTTCGAATGTGACGAAAGCGTCGTGCTTCCGCGGTATCTGATGTACCTCTTCAAGTTCGCTACTCCACAGCTCGAACGACTGTCGGCGGGGAGTACGCACGATAAGATCCAGCTGCATTTCTTTTCTGATCTGGAGATCCCGCTCCCCAGCCTCGACGAGCAGCAGAAGATGGTGGACGCGATCGAGTCGGTCGATGACGTCGTCATCGCGAACAAAGAACAGCTCGACGGTCTCAAGCGTTTGAAAAAAGGTCTGCGCCAAGACCTTCTTTCAGGAGATGTCCGCACCGCCGGGAAGGAGATCGACATCCCCGACGAGGTCAAAAACTATGAGCCAGAATAGTTTCCCTGAGTTCAACGAGCAGAAGATTGAGTACGCGCTGCTCGACTGGCTCGCTGGCGCTGGCTGGGGTACTTATGGAGGCCCCGACGAGCCAGACGGCGGCGTACAGCTCGACGCGAAATACGACCGCGACGACAAGAGCGAGGTCGTCTACTGGGAGTTATTACGCGAGCAGTTGATTGCCCTGAACGACCCGGTCACAGACCACAACGTCGACGACGTAATCACGTCGCTCCGCCGTGATTTCACCGGCGACAGCCTGCTCGAGGCCAACCGAAACGTCCAGGAACGCCTGCAGAAGGGGCGGCAAGTGAACCTCTCCAAGTCCGACGGCACCACCGAGAAGGTAATCGTCGACCTCATCGACTTCGAGACGCCGGAGAACAACTCCCTGATTGCCGCGAACCAGTTTCGCGTCCGTCAGCACGAACTGGTAATCCCGGATGTCGTGCTGTTCGTCAACGGTATCCCGCTCGTGGTCACCGAGCTCAAGTCGCTCACCCAGGACAGCACGGTCACCGACGCCATCAACGACATCCACACCTACGAGAACGACGCACCACGGCTCTTCACTCCGGTCCTGTTCAACGTCGCCGCGGACCATGAACACGCCCGGTACGGTGCCGTCGACGCCCCCGAGACGCACTACAACCCGTGGCAGCCCGACGATCCGATCGGCTCCCAGAGCGAGCTCAAGGAGATGACGCATTCGCTGTTGACGCCGGGGGCGCTGCTGGACATCGTGAAACACTTCGTATTCTACCAGCGACAGCCGGGCAGCAATGCGAAAATCATCCCGCGGCACATGCAGTACCACGGTACGAATGCCATCCTACGACGCGTCAGGCGCGGCCAGTTCGAGAACGGACTGATCTGGCACACACAGGGGAGCGGAAAGTCGTTCACGATGTTCTTCACTGCTCGCAACCTGCTATACCGGCCGGACATCATCAAGACGCCGCAGGTGCTCATCCTGGTGGACCGGCAGAACCTGCGGGATCAGATGTCAGACGACCTCGGGAAGCTCCTCGACTTCGAGCACTATGAGATAGTCACCGGCGGCTCCGACCAACTGCAGTCACTGATCGAGGAAGGCCAGAGCCAGGTCGTCGTCACCACCGTCCAACTGTTCCAAGACGTCGACGAGAACATCCAAGAGAACGACGAAACCGTTGTCCTCTCGGACGAGGCCCACCGGTTCATGGAGGCGAAACTGGGTAGCAAACTCGACAATGCTCTTCACAGCTACTACCACTTCGGGTTCACTGGAACACCGGTGAACGAGAACACCGAGGCCGGCCGGAACACCTTCCAGCATTACTCAGAGCCGCGAGACGAAGAGGGGTACCTTCACCACTACTCGATGGAGGACGGCATCAACGACGATGTGATCCTACCGGTACACTTCGAACTCCGGCAAGGGAACCGTGACTGGAAGATCAACGACGACGTGATGGACCAGGCGCACGAGGCCGCGACGGGCAATCTCGACTACGACGAAAGGGACGAGCTTATTCGCGAGACGATCAACCAGCAGACGCTCGCTGAGCTCCGACCGCGCGTCGAGAGCATCGCCGAGGAAATTGTCGATCACTACCGGGAGAAGCTGGCGCCCAGCGGCTGGAAGGGCATGGTCGTCACCCCGTCCCGGAAGGCAGCCGCACTCTACGGCGAGGAACTGCAGAAGCATCTGGACCCAGAGGAGGTAAGAGTCGTGATCTCGTCGGCCGGGAAGTCGAACCCGATCACTCGGACGTATCATACCTCGAAGAGCGAGCGGGAGCGGATAGTGGAGGAGTTCAAGGACGAGGACGGCGACCCTAAGATCCTGGTCGTCTGTAGCATGCTCCTCACCGGGTTTGACGCTCCGATCCTCAAGACGATCTACCTCGACCGGCCGCTAACGAATCACAACTTGTTGCAGGCGATCGCCCGGACGAACCGGCCGGACGAAGGGAAAGAGAACGGCGAGATTGTCGACTTCGCTGGCGTGTTCGCGGAGGGGAACGTCGAGGAGGCGTTGAACTACTATCCGCCCGAGGTCCGGCAAGCGGCCGCAGAGGACGTCAACGAACTCCTGGGTGAGTTCGACGAGAAGCTCGAGGAAGCGGTCGCGTTATTTGATCACATCGACGTCGACGACAACCCCGAGACGGTGGTCGAGTGCCTGACGTACCTGCGGAAAGACGCCGAGGCCCGCCGCCGGTTCAAGGAACTGTACCGGGACGTTGAGAACCTATACGACACGCTGGCGCCGATGGGTGAGCTCGAAGACGAAAACACCGGTCGCCCGCAGAAGTACAGCTGGCTGACGCAGGTGTACCTCGCGTACCAGCGCAGCATGAACCGCGAGAGTGAGCCGGAGAAGCGACTGCGGGAGAAGACGAAGGAGATCGTCGAGAACAATGTCGAGGTCAATGCCGACTGGCTTGACGAGAAGTTCGAGGTCGTCGAGTTCGATGCCGACCACCTCGAACGCGTCCGGGACATGGACGCGGAGCAGGGTATCACCGAGGTCGCCGGCGCCGCCGACGACTATCTCGACGACCGATCCGAACACCACCCGCGGTACCGGCGGCTGAGTGAACGCGTCCGAGAGGTCGTCGACAAGTGGGAGAGCGACGAGGTGACCGCCGACCGCGCGTACGAGGAACTGGTCGAACTGGAGGAGGAGATCCTCTCGGTCGAAGATGAGGCCGAGGAACGCGGACTGTCACCATCCGGCCACGCCCTGTTCGCGGCGCTGATGGACGACAGCGACGAGGGCTTCGCGCAGTACATCGACGACGAGGATGAGGCCCAGTTCATCGCGAAGCGCGTCGACGAGGAGCTCGCGAAACGCGTCGATACATCCTACACTGACTGGGAAACCAGTAAGCGAACCCGTGAGGACATCCAGAAGCTCTTGCTCGAAGTAGTCGCGATCGAAGCCGAGAAACCCGATCTGTGCAAGGATGACCAGTTCCTCGAGGACGCACGGGGCTACCTAATTGAGAATCATCCCGACGCCTGACGCTTTTTTCTTCATGTCCAGCCGGTAGCGCGGGTATCGCCGTTGTTATCCCCGGGGTTCTATCTCATCGATCGCAGCGACGGCTTCATCGATTGTTTCGGCATCAAGAATTTCCAGGTACTCGGAATCCAACTGGACGCGGTCCTCCCGTTCATTGGGTTCCTCTTTTCCGGTCACTGGGCAAGTCGTCCCCGCACGGGGGTTGGGATACTGGACGCGGACAGATTTCTTGTTCACCCGAATGACCCGGCCTGCCCGTAACTGTGGATTGCGGAATTTGACGATTGCGCCCGCGGATAGCTGTTCGCGTAGCTCGTTTCGTTGCTGTTCACGTCGCTGGTCGGTCTGTTCCCCGACCGAGGAGCCGATAGCGTTCAGTGCGCGTTGCTCTGCGCCACGCGCTGTCGATTGAGCACGGTCGAGTTTCACCTCCAGCTCCCCACGGGCTTCCTGTTCGAGGCGGCTACGTTTCTGTGCGCGCCGCGTCGGGTAGTTCGCGCGCCCAGTCTCCACCGGTGACGGCATCTCTGCCATCCGTCGGCGTTTGCCCATCCAGTCGTTGAACTGGCGGCGGGCCGCGTTGATGTGGCGGAGCAACCGGTCGTCACTGACGTAGTGTGGCTGTGCGTCTTCTGGCAGGGCAGAATGGATCTCATCGATCTGTTCGACGGTTTTCTGCGGTGGTGAGAGGACGCGTGGGACGGCGATGTCGTTCACCGCGTCGATAAGGTCGTTGATGCTGGCCGATTCGTCTATTGGAGCGAGTTCGGTCTGTTCTTCGAGGGCCTGAAGTGTTTTCTGGCGTCCGGCGCTGGTTCCGAGCGGTGTATCCATGGCTCAGGTCCCTCCAGATAACCAGATTCGAAGATCGAGATCTGCAGGGTCCATGGTGATTTTGTCAATAGGTGATGCGTCCGCATACTCCGACATTGTCACTGTGTGCTCCTTGTTGGTATATAAACTCTATTTGCTGTTTCGCCAAGAGGTTCAATAGACACTCCGTTCGGCGTATTCCGGGTATTCGGAATACACGTGCCTCATGAGCTCTGAGAGTTGCTGTACAGGCCTATAGGGTTAGGCGTAGCTACCGATCAGAGGAGTTGACCCTCTTTAGACAGTTATCGCTAGTTCATCGATTATCTCTTTTTGATCACTGTCGGGGATTTCGGAAACAGGCATTTTCTCCTGAGACAGATTTGTGGGTTCGATTTTCCAGCATCGATTCACCTGAACTCGAAGCGTATCTCCCTGAAGCACATACCCTGGGAGTCCATTCAACACGAAGTTAATGACACACATCTTCGCGCAGTCTGGATCAATATCCCATCCAACGTAGATAGCTGGACAGTCTCCTCGTATATTTTGAAGACGATCTGCACTCTTCAACAGAAGGCTTCCGCTTCCGCACCCACTGAGATCACCGATAAGAAGCGGGTCGTCAGGCGAAGCATCGCAGATTTTGTCCTCATCTGGGAACGCTATTTCAGCCATTGTACCACTAACTGAGCCAGGTGTGAAGTGCTGTGCAAAGTTATCTGAGGTAGTTGAGTAATGTTCATAAATAAAACCAAGAATATCTTCATTAGTTTTTTCTAACCCAACGGTAAGCCCGCTAAGGGCTTTTGCATGGAGTTGAAGAAGGTCCTTCACGGTGGCCATGTCGTGGCCGTCAGCACGATATCGCTCAACTCGAGTCGAGTATTGCCGTTCATCACCGGAGAAGCTTGAAATAGTCAGATCGAGGAAATCAGAGAAAACCTGATAAGACGAATCACCAGTCCTCGCGGAGATCTCGTTCAAAGGATTAGTCACCTTCTCACGGATTCCCGGCTTGATTTGAGAACTCATGATTCCACCTGAAGCTCCATTCCAAGCCATTCCAGCCGAGTCGCAACCAAATTTGTTCTACTGATTTGTTCGCCGAAGCTCGTCTTGGAGATGTCTCTCGTAACCATTTCCGATCATTACGAGGCAATTCTGAGTAGCCCCGCACCCGTCAGGGGCAAATAAAAATACCGCTGCTAACGCTCCGTCAGTTGTAGATATTCTCCAAGCAAATCTCCGCCAACAACACTGACTACGGTTCGACCGCCGATACGGCGTATTTCTCCTTGAGCGCCTCTTTCATTGCAGCTTCTCGTCGCTCGACGAATTCTTGGAAGTTTTCTAGCGTCGGGGTGATGCTCTCGGGGTAGCGGTTCACGGTGCGATAATGATCCGCTTCGGCCTCACCAAGCCCGTTGAGCCATTCTTCGGGGAGTGTGTCGCCCTTCCGACGGTTCTCCGCAGCGTCGAGGAGCTGAAGGTTACCAATGCGGTGGATCTTGACTCCGTCACTATCGGGACCCGCCGGTGGGATGTCATCAGCACATGCTTTCGGATAGATATGATCAACGCTGAGTCGCTCAATATCAAGATCCGCGTGCCCTTCATCAAGCAGCCCGAGGATTGCCGCGACACCTTTGTGGGTGAATGTATCACCATCGCTCGCACCATTATCATAGCGTGCGTTCTCAACGGCTTTGTCTACGTGTTCTGCGGTGAGGTGTAGGTCCAGATCATCAAGCAGCTGGTCACCTGGAAACGTCTCAAAGCCGTCTTCTGGCCGAAGATCAGACAGTGATTGGGCCATAGACCGGGCTTGTGAGCCAGTTAACGCATTGAGCAACTGGGACTTAGCAACAAAGCGGAACGCCGCTCGTTCGTTCGCTTCGTTGACCTCGGCGTCAGGATTCTCATAGTAGAATTTCGCCAAGAGGGCGACGAGAAGTATACTCGGCATCGACTTCGGCGCCAATCCGACGTTACCGACCGTTTGAAAGCCTCTGTCGATGGCCGTTTCGAAGCGGCCGTGTGGGTTCCCCATGTCGTCGGGGGCAATCCACTTATTGCGCATAGCCTTCACCTCATCATCTTTCGAGAATGCTTCGACCGTAGTCTGAAGGAGATCTTCATTAATCAGATAAATCAAGCAGCGGGTGAGGAACTGTCTCGTAATCTCCGTCTCGAAAGCTGGGTGACGGTCGGACAGTGTCTCGATATGCGATTTTAACTTCTCGCGTGGATGGAACGCGTCTTCTTCGGTGTACGGACAGTAGGTGGCTAACAACGACTGGGTGTACTGGTATGGCTGAGGACTCTCTCCGGCTAGGTTGATACGCGAGAAGATCGTATGAACCTCTTGAGAAGAGTACTTGACCGTCGTACTCGGAAGTTCGTAGCCCAGCACATTCTGGCGGAATTTCGTGACGACTCGTTGCGCTACGCGGTGCAGCGCCCGTCTCTGTGGTCCCGTCGCACTCAATTCTAGGTTCTCAATCTGTTGTTCCACTTCTTGATCCACCGTGCTCGTCTCTCGTTCCGCGCCGCCCTCGGTGACGAATTCGTGAACGGGAAACCATAGACGATGGATGTCATCGTCATTTAATGATGTCTTTTCGTAGCCAATCTCGCTTTCGGGATCTAGAGTGTCCGTCCCCCGGAACTCGAATTCGTAGTTACCTGCTAGCCCCAGCCCATCGGCATCGCGGTACTCGGGGCTACCGAGAAGGTTGATACAGAGGACTTTCTCGCTCCAGAACCGTTCGTCTGCCCGACTGCCGGCACTCCCACCCGAATATGTGAACAACGAACCACAGAGGCCAACGTATGCCGAATTTAGTCGCTGTTGCCCATCAATGACGAGATAATCACAGATGATATCCTCAATTGCAACGCGCTTGTTATAGCGTCGGGCGTCACGGTCGCGAACTCGTCGAGGTACCCGTCCATCGCCGTCGATGTACTTACGGATGAATTCGTAGGTGGCGAAGTTGTCTTCGGCACTATCGATATCCCACAGCGTTACCTGACCGACAGGGTACCCGCGGATAAATGAGTCGAAGAGCATTGCGATCTGCTCTTCTTTCCAGACAAACTCTCGCTGCAGTCCCGGCAGAAACGCCCGCTTGTTAAGTTTTGAAACAAAGTCCTCAAGCGTCTCCATCATATGTGCTGACGACAGAATCTATTAATATAAAATGTATTGTCTCTGGGTGAGATAGATTGGGCGGGAATTAGGTGTACACTTGCAGCATCGTGAAATACCGAGATCATCAAATAATTTCAGCTTCGATCGGTTCGGAAGTGGACCTATAGTGGTTAGCAGATGAGGAGGAACAGCCAGTAGGGAATGTAACAGAGGTTGACGCCATCCCGCTCGACAACGAGTGAACCCGACTGCGTCACTTCCTTTGGTAGGCTATCCGTAATGATGAACCTGTAGGGAGCTTCGTAATCGAGGTCGAAAAGCTCCTCTCCGCCGGGTATTGGATGCTTCCCGACAGTCGGATCGAATTCGGCTGCGATTGTATCAGCATTCCCTGCGTGTGGATGATAGGAGAGAACGAACGGGACAACTACTCCATCCTCATTGTGGAGGATGTAGTCGACCGTCCCCGACTCAGTCTCGAAGTATTCGACCTGAGGATCCTCATCTCCCGATCCACCAACCCTCCACGCCAGTCGTTTCGCATGGTCAAAGGCGACGGTCCGAGCTAGCTTGTACTCGAACTCGTGATTGAGCGATCCGGTCTTCTCGTATGTTTCGAATCCGTGGTGCTCCTGACGTTGGGACAGAAGTACAACGTGGCGCGGATTCCGAAGGTAGAGTCGAGTACGGCGGTGGCGTTGAAGTGAGAAGTCGTGGGATTCCGAAACGGAGAGTCCGTCATCCAGTACGGATAGATACGAATCGATAGTCCGCCGATCGACTTCCAGCTGGTCACTGATATCCGTATATCGAAGCTCGTTCCCAGCTTGGCTCGCAGCTAATGAAGCGATTCGATGGAGGTTCTCAGGTCGTTGAATCGATTCATACTCTGCGAGTTCCTTGTAGAGATACAGGAGCAGATGAGATCGGATGAGTTCGTTTTTGACCGGGGTTTCCGTAGCACGTAGGAATATTCCACCTTTCTGCAAGTACTCACGAGCGGCCTCATACAGACCATCTCGCTCAACGTCTGAGAAGGCTTCAAAGTAAAGCTGATTTAACGACGCGACTGCGTCATCCAAGTTTTCCGATTCAGACAAATTACTCCGGACATCCTTTATCAGCGCCTCACCGTCCATACTCCTCGTTTGATGGGACTCCACGCGAAGAGCAAAATCAGGGTCTGTCTCGAGTAACGCAGAGTCATCATATGCTCCCTGCTTGATAGTGTCGATGAACTTCATCGGCAGCATCGCACGAGGATAATTGATTTTGGGCTCGCTCGAAGCCGAGATCTCACGCAGGTCGACCTGCGATTCTACAATGCCGGTCAGCAATAGATAGGTATCATCATCTACGAGGTCTAGAAGAGCGCTCTGTTCATCTTCATCGAGTCGCAGAGCCCCGATATCGTCGAGGATGATGTACTTACGACCTCGACGTGGAGCGACGTGAGAACGGAAATAGTCGATAACGTCTTCCAGTTTTTCCACAGCGCTGCTTGAAGGTTCGAGATGGTAGAGAGAATCCTCAAGAGGGACATAGAGGATCTGGCGTGGATCAACGGAGCCGACGATATCTAAATCACGATGGCCGGGAGAGAAGTCAACGGTGTCTGAATCAAGGATTGTAGCGGTGAATTGCTGAAGAAGCGTCGTTTTGCCGATTCCGGTCGGTCCGTAAATGGGATACACGAGACTCTCAGTCCCGTCTTCTCGCTCGTCATCAATGGACTGCAGTACTTTGAGTAAGTCTGATCGGGGGTCTAGAGAAGCGGTTTGTTCTAACTCAGATAGTGAACCATTGCCTGTATCCCACCATTCGTTATGCCATTCAGCGTCTGCGATGAAATCAGAACCGTCAGATAGGTCTGTCATAGAGGAACTTGACCCCGGCATAGTATAAATATGTAGCATCCTGATGAGGCAAATTTCAGTTTTAGCGTAGCACCAACGTTCTTGTAGGTGGACTGTGAGGACCCTCAATATGATATGTCCCCGTTTGGCTAGATTCGTTTTCGACTTACCCTGCAAATCAGCAGCAGGCTCTCAGTCAAGGAGATTCTGGGTCAGCCTCCGATCCACGGAGGAACAACTGGTGGCTCCGGGGGACGATAAGCGTGTCTGAGGTCCAGCATTTCGATGGGACGCTCATTACTGTTCCATTCGGCACTGGTGAGCCCAGATCAACAGTAACTGAGCAATATCAGGCCCTTCTGAAGGAATATAATCTAGAAGACATCCTCGTCATCACTGGATCTCCGACGAGCATGGAGACGTTTCGGGAGGAACTCAAAGACATAGCACCCGGATCAGCTGTCCCACGTGTCACGTCCCTGGTCGTGCAAGCGACCGACGTCGTGAACCAGACCGATAACCGAGCGATTCTCTCAGACGCAATGCGGCGCGAGCTCGTCCATCGGTTCCTCGAAGAACAAGAGTGGGACAGTGAGCATTTCCGGCGTGCAGCCGAACAACCCTCCTTCCTGAGTGATATCGCCCAGCTCATGGAAACTGCCACGTGGCAGGACGTTTCCTTCGAGAAGACACCAGAGCTAGTTGAAGTTGCGGAACTCGTCGAAGCGTTCCACGAATGGCTCGACGACCATAACCACCTAGAACGGGGCCAGCTAATCACTGAGGCGAATGCGGCGTTGTCGGAGACCGAAGAACGAGACGACGTAGTCGATGCCGAGGCAGTCCTCGCCGTCGAGTTTGAGGAGTTCCTGCCGCTTGACCGTCGCTATCTTGCTACTGTGGCGGATGGGTTGGAACTCGTATGTGTAGCAGAAGAGAACGCGAGTGTTCGGCGTACATGGATCGAGCCAGGACCAATTACTGACTACGTCTCATTTTCGAGGACAGAGTCTACTGCAAGGACAGCACCCCCATCTCGTCCGGCTGCGACGGGTGCTTACCTGGCGATTGAAACCGTTCACGAAGATCCCGGGGCGGGGGAGGTGAACGTCATCCCAACAGAGACCGCCGACGAACAGATCAAGAATGTCGCTGATGAAATCGAGCGGCTTCGAGATAGAGAGAACTGGGATTACGAGGATTTCGCCGTCGCACTGAAGCAGAGCGGTTCCGCAGTAATCGAGACGCTTCGTGCCTTCCAGCAAACAGGGGTTCCGACAGAGTCCACGACTGTCACGGGGTTCGGCGATGATCCCGCTATTCGAGAGTTACTGCAGGTTGTTCGCTATCTGGCAGCCGATGATGACTACGCTCGAACAGAGCTGCTGGAAGCCTCGGTTTTAGACGAATCGATTCTGGCCTCTATCGAGCAGATGGAGGGCCTCTCAAGTCCGCTCCGACGGTGGGCGACCGAGTCAAACATGAAGGTTCGAATCGCTGAGGAGACGTCTCCACTGAACGTTCGTGCCCAATTCGGGAACGTTCAGCGGGCGTTCGCGATGGCGGAGTTCGTAGAAGACACGCCGTTCATCGAAACGACCTGGGAGTCGTTCGCGACGATGCTTGAACGCGCCCACGAGTATGCTCCTCAACAGAACCAAACAAGTTCGACCGAACTTGACGGAGGTGTCCGAGTCGATCACTTACAGGCGATCAAAAACGGGTCCTTCCGAGCAGTTTTCTTGCTGGACGTCGTCGACGAAGAGTACCCTGGATCACCTTCCCTGACTCGGTTGTTCCCCCAAGAACGCCTCTCAGAGATGCCGGACTATCCGGGCGTAACACAGGTCGACGCAGAAGATGTCACTAATACCTTCCCGACCTCCTCGACAGCGTCAAGCCGCCCGTTCCAACGATACCATGCAGAGCATGCACGGCGGCGGCTCGCCATCGGAGCAACTGCTGCTGGCGATCGCCTGTACTTCTGTCTATACAATCACAAAGACACCGCACTGGAAGAACGTGCTCAGCCGTCGCGGTTTCTCACGGACGCGTATCGGCAGTTGCCGTGGGTGAAAGAGGCGACAGAATCAGAGATCAGGAGCGAGCGAAGAGCGGAAGAATATCTGCTCTCTCGGGTCGACAATGCTCTCGCTGACGTTCGTCGCTCTCACAGCCAAGACGTGACGGTCTCTCTCGACGAGGTCGAAGCCGAGCTTTCGGAGATTCAGTACCTCCTCAGTGAAAGCGGGAACCGCGGCGAGCAGCTTCGTGATGCACTGCAAGCACGTATCGAATTTGCTGCCGGAGGGGTTCGACGTGACTGACGTTACCTTCCTCTCGCCGTCGCGTCTCGCGACCTACGCGGACTGCCAGCGGAAGTTCGATTATGAGTACGTTCAGAAGGTCAACGCCCCAGAGAAGACACGGTTGTACCTGAACCAGGGGCGGGCCTATCACGGAACGATCGAGGTAGTCTGCGAAGCAACTAGCCCAGAAGATGACGCCCAGCTCATCTACGATCGGGCAGTAGAGGCATTCCCTGAGCAATGGAGAGAGCATATCTCTCCGGACGAGTACGCGTCAAACGCTCACCAGGAATACCAGCGCCTCGAAAATCTAGAGGCAATCAAGACCTTCTTTGACCCTGATGGTGGCCACGGCATCGATCACGCTCGTCAATCCGTTGCGACGGAGAAGTGGCTCGATTGCGTCGAGAACGGCCTCGGATTGCGTGGGAGAGCCGATAATATTCTCCGGACGGACGAAGGGATCCACGTCATCGATTACAAGCGGAAGCTCAGGGACGTAATTACGTCCAATACTGCTAGCGTCCTTGAGGACCATCTAGACGGAACGGATCACGACCCGAAGAGAGTCAAGAACGTATTCCAAGCGGCCACATACATCGAGGGCGTCAAACAATCTGACCTCTACGAGGACGGGATGAATATTCGATTCAGTTTCTACGGTCTCCTGAATCACACGTCGTTCGAAAGTACACCAGACGGATATGAAATCTCTGTACGAGGCTATCCACGCGATACCACGGACATCTACGAAGAGTATCATGACACGATATGGAATCTCCTACAACGTGCACACGAAGGGATCACGAGCGGCTCTCACGACCCAGATCCGTTCCCACTCATTCACGATGAGGCCTGTCCCGACTGCAAGTACCGAGAGATGTGCACAGAATCTCTCGCAGAGGGGGTGAAGCGATGAGCGACGACGTGCCTGATTGGCTCCCAACCATCGAGGACGATGAGGATCCGAAGCCACAGCAGCGGACGATCATCGAGTCGGAGCGGTATCCCATGCGGGTCCTCGCAGGTGCAGGGACCGGAAAGACGTTCACAATGGTCCGGAAAATCGAGAACCTCATTGACGAGCACGGAGTTTCTCCGGATCGGATTCTCGCGTTGACCTTCACCAACAACGCCGCTGATTCGATGCGTGAGAAACTCAACGCAAAACTCGGACCCGCAGGGTATGACGTCGACGCGTATACGTACCACTCTATCTGCAACGAGATACTGACGGACTATGCCTATGATGCGGGATTAGATCCAGACTTCGAGATCGCAACGGATGCTGAAAAGTACGTCATCGTGCTCGATGTCCTCGACGAAATCGACTACCGTGCCGTCAAACCCAACGTCTACGGCCCAGATTCATACGTGAGCGGCGTCGCATCGAAACTCCTCTCCTTTATCGGGTCGATGAAGCGAAGTGGGATTTCGCCCGCAGAGATCGAGGAGTATCTCGGGTCACCGGAACAAGTCTATGAGCTCGATGCTGTGCCAGACCGTGTTGAGGAGATTGCAAGTGACCATCTTGGTGGTCGTTCAGTTTCGACCGTTCTCGACGGCATCCCGGATACACGAGCCGACCTCGTCGCAGAACGGGATACCCTCCGCGATGAAGGATTAGAGGCGAGCATCAAAGACTTCCTCGACCGACTCGTTGACCTCTGTGACGCACTCGAAGTAGCGTTTGAGGAGCATGAGGCTGGTGAGCGGTCGCTTCCCGAGGATGCACATAAGCTGCCGAAATATCTCCTTGGAGGGTACAGTAGTGCTCCGAGCGGGATACCAAACGACCTGAAGCTCGAACTGACAGACTACCTCCGAAACGCTCTCGACGAGTGCAAAACTGCCCTGGATTTGAACACAGGGTATGAGGCATACGAGCGAGAGCTCGACCGGCGAAATCTGCTCGACTTCGATGGTCTCGTGGTCAAGACAGTAGAGCTGCTCGAGACTGACGTCGGAGAGGGTCTGGGCGACCGATGGGACTACGTTTTCTGTGACGAGTTCCAGGACACTGATCGTCTCCAGTTCGACCTCATTACATCCCTCGTCTCAGAGGATCGCCTATTCGTCGTGGGCGATGACGACCAAGCAATCTACGAATGGCGCGGCGCGAACGTCGCGAACATCACTGACGAACTCGACGACGTCTTCGGGCCCGATCTCGAAGACGAACCGCTAGAACAGAACTTCCGGTCACGTCAGCCTATTCTCGACCTCGCAAATGAAGCACTAAATCGGTTGGCGGATCGGCGGAGTACGAAAACGCTCACGCGTGTCGACGAACCCGATTTCGACGGAGACACGGTCGCAGTCGTTGAGGAAGCCGACGACGAAGGCGACCGAGCTGAACAGTTGGTGACTGTCACCCGAAATCTTCTGAGTGGCGATGCAGAAGCACTAGATCGGGCGTACGATCCAGGGGAGATAGCACTCCTCGTTCGGAATAATGACCACGCAACCCCAATTCTCGAAGAGTTCGACGAGGCAGGAATACCCTATCAGGTTGCGGGAGACCTCTCCACGGAATCAATCGGGGTCGGCACCGTCGTCGCCTATCTAAAGGCGCTGGCTCGTCCCGAAGAAGACGACGTAAGCTGGAACCGGGTACTGACGATGCGTTACCGTCTCACCGATGCTGATCTGCGTCGTGTCAATAGCCACGATGACGGTACATATGCTGGGATATGCAACCAACCCCTCGAAGTATTCGATGAGCCCGACCGTATTCAGGAAGTACGAGAACACATTTCTCGCCTTCTCAAACTACGTGAAACAGCCTCCCTCAGCCACCTTTACCGGGAACTCAAACGCCTGACCAACATCGATTGGTACCTCAGCAAGCAAGAGCGTCGTGACCTGGCGCAGCTGGACGAGATTATCGACCAGTATGGAAACGACGCTGTACAGCCCCCACTCACGCCGCAATTCATCGATTCGCTGCAGCATTATGACTCGCTCTTCGAGGAGAGCGGGTCGGCACCGACAAGTCAGCCAGAACTGGCTGACGACGCGGTCAATGTCATGACCATTCACAAGAGTAAGGGACTCGACTTTCCCGTGGTTCTGATGTCCCGGTTGACCGCTGACGAGTGGGAACCAGAGTCACGAACCTACGATACATTCGAGTCAGCACTGTCTGAAGGTCCAGAATCAGTGTTCGACAAAGATCTCGTCGCTCAAGATGCCAACGAGGCTCGCAGAATACTTCACGTGGGGATCACTCGTGCCGAAGAGATACTCGTACTCTACGGAAGCAGGGAGGAAGACGACACAGACGACGAAAGGCCCGTACACGATGCTGTCAAGAGCATCCTTCCAGAATCCGTTCCCTGGCGGCCAAGTAACGGTCACCTCCCAATCTGGCGCGATTTACAGGAGTGTCTTCCATCGAACCATGCTGATTGGACAGCCTCTTTCGCGAGCACAGTAGTTGGGGACGTCTCTGGACAAGTGACGTACGGCTCTGAGAAGCTCTCAGCATCAGACGGACGAGACCGCGTGATCACATTCGGAAACAAGCTCATAGAAGGCTCAATCGAGAGAGAACCTGAGAACCGACGATTTTCAATTGACGCCCTGACTGGGCCAATGACCCCAAACCCGGCACTCCAGCACAGTTACACCTCACTTGAGGCCTACGAGGAGTGCCCCCGACAGCACTTCCTGGACTACGTCGTCAACGGGTTCTCCGACTACCGTGAGAACGGCTATGGCGGAGACGGTATCTCACAGCGGATAGTCGGGCTTCTGTTTCACGATACCGCAGAAATCGCTGCGAAGGAACAGGCAGCAGAGCGAGCAGAATGGTACGCTATTTGTGAGCGGCTGGCCGGACAACGGCGTGCCACGGATGAATTACCGGTCGCGAAGGAATGCATCGACCGGTATTTCGACCTTGATCTAAGCGGCTGGGAAATCGTCGATGCTGAACGAGAGTTCCAGCTAGAAGTGGATGGCCACGAACTCGTCGGGTTTATCGACGCCGTCTATCGGACCCCGGACGGTGAGTTGGTCGTCATCGACTACAAAGCCACCGAGCGTCACCGAGACATTGACGAAAACAAGCAGCTGCCACTGTACCTGCTCGCCTGTCGTGACCTCTACGAGGAACCGATTACCCGCGCGGGATACGCCTATGTCGGCGATATCGGTCCAAAAGTCGAGGCCCGTTCGTTCGATGAGGGTGAACTAGATTCAGTACGAAAAGCGGTGTCGACGACGATGGATCGAATCAAGGAGACATCGTTCAGCGGGTACGAGACTGGGGAGCACTGTCGGTGGTGCCAGCACAGTTCCCTTCCCTGCGGGGAAGAGTGGCGTCAAGAAGACGGAGGCCGCTAGTAGGTCATCGGGAATGACGGTTGACCGGTCGACCGCTCATCGTCAGCTATAGCGAACAAGGGATGGATGTCTGCGAGCGTATAGGTTTCGAGACACGCATACAGGTTTGAGGCTCGGTTGTCCTCTCCTGCTGCGCTAGCCGTTAGCCACGCCTCGCCGAAGTACGGAACGTCGCTGTTGAATACGGTGGGATCCGCAAGATCGTCAGACGGAGGGTCGCGGTCTTCCTCTCGCATGATCTCCCACTGGCTCTCGCGCCACGTCTGCGGTTCAAGCCCAGTTTCGTAATCTGTCCAGAGCGTCTTCGGTGCGGGCGATCCAACATGTTCAGCCATATCCTCGAGTGAACCCTCCCCAAGCACCCGATTCTTTGCCGACGAAAGGTCGGCATGGTAGTACGACTCGAGTGCTGTACGTACATTCTCTGCTCGTCCAGGCTCACCGATTTCCGCAGCGGCCCGTTCCGCACGACCCACCAAGACTGGAAGGTCGAACCACGCGCTCCCGAAGGTGATGAGAACATCGACATCCCTCGCATCGAGCCAGTTCACAACCGCCTCAATAGCGTCGAGTTCCGCAGAAGCCGTCTCGTCTTCACGGAAGATGACCTCAGCCTCAATCTCCTCGCTTGGATTCCCTCGGTATCCAACGCCGGTACAGAGTAGTTCCTGATGGTCTGAGTTCGGTGGTTCGAGTTCTCGCTCGGAAACAGTCGTAATCGTCTCGATGTCCAGTGCTGCAATAGCATCGGCTGCACCGAATCGACGAACCTCCGTGAAGGGCGGTACAGGTGAGGAGGGATGAATTTGACAGCGTCGGAATCACGGCTAAGATGAGTGAATTTAGATTGAGAAGTCATCGAGACCCACGGAGTATCCTCTCCCCTAGACGATGGACGTGTGGACGTACGGACTCAGTTGGCTGTTGGAAGTACTCGGTAACGGATGGACTTCCTTCTGTCTCCGACTGCAAGGACGCTGAAGCTCGACGGCACCGACGACGGAGACGCTGCGTTGGTTGCCACCAGCGATGCAGACGACATGCAAGCCATTGCCATCCAGCGCGAATCCGAGTGCGGTGGGTTTAAACTACGATGGCCGGTCTGTCAGGGACTCAGTCGCACCGAGGTCTTCGGCGGCGCTCTCGAAACAGTCTACGTCGAAACCACTGACGACTACAAGGAGGCACTGCGGATCGTAGTGTTGAGTACGATTCGTATCGACTTTGAACGTTCCTCAACGGCAGCCCGACAGAAGCACTTGCGAACCGGTATTTCCTCTCGTTCGCGAGCGACGCCCGTTTGCGGATCGACCGTCAACTGGGAATGTATAGCCAGCTCGTTTACGAACAGGCATTACACGAAGGATCACGGAAAGGGAGGACCTGCAGCATCTGACTGGCACTTTCGTGGCTCCGGATACTGAAGCCATGATTCGAACGTTGTAGGCCGAGCCCTCTAGCCACTCCCGTTCCTCCAATTCAATATCCACAGAGGAGAGGAGACAACACCTACCCAGGAACGGAGAATACTCTACCCTGATTCGGGTTCTGAGGGACCGCACGACGGGTCGCCGCCTTCACCCGGACGAGGCCACTCTGACGATGACTGTAAGTTATCTTATACATCCGTGCTACTACGTCGGTAAGTCCCCCTCATATCCAGAGCGTCTAGTCGATCGCGTTCGTCGACTCGCCGTCTGTGAGGTCGCGCGCCTCCAGACGTTCCTCGAACAGGTCGGTCACTACCTACTCCAGCACTCGGTCTTGGCCTGATCGAGTTCCTCTTTTTCTAATTCGGGAAGGCTGATGAGATCAAAGAGGACTACGAAGTAGTCGTTGAACAGCCTCCTGACGAGTTGAAGAACCTGAGCTTTCCTTGACCTCTAATCCAGCAGGTGAGCATGACACAGACGAGATCTCAAGCAAGCTCACTTTCAGTGTCAACCTTCGTTTCCTCACTAGTTGAGAACTTCGACCGATAGTTTCCCGGAGCGTTTGGAAGAGGCTCGTCTTTCATGAAGCCACCAATTTCACCGTCGGAACCAGCTTCTACAGTGTAGATCTGGTGGTGTTTCACTGAGTCCCCGTCCTTCGTAACCATGAGCTCGTGACTCTGACTGCTTTTGTTTGGATCGAGATCGAATCGAGCCGATACCCGTTATCAGGCAGTCAGCCAGCTAATCCGACACGCCCAGGGAACTACTCATGATGTATTCTCTCCGGTTTATTCCCTTCGGTCACATTTTCCAATAGTAATCCCATTCATATGTGATTTAGTAGCTCCGAAGTCTGGTGCTGGCTTCCCCGTGGCCTCAACATGGGTCTGTCGAAGGTCTTCACCCACTTTCTTGACACACCACTTCCGCTTGTTTCGTCCATCTTCTTAGGATACACCGTTTCCTCAGCATTTTGTAGACTCGGTTTCTCGTTGTGACAGAACTGGAAGCCAGTGTCTACTCATTTTCCAGACACATGTTTCGTTCGAAGATCATCCCGTCAAGCCCTGAGATCTATGTATGCACCGCCGTATGCGCATCAGCCCACCTCTATAAATAATCCCGTATGTGACATATCTCCACTTGATCTACCGCCGGAACCCACGGCTTCTGGTGCTTAAATATTCACTCATTGCCCGCGTTTACCTGTTTCCAGCCGTCTTTCGGCTTCAGAAGTCCACTCAGCTGAGAAGTGTTGTATGCCAAAGAGAGAAGCGAATCTATAAATGTCAAGGAGTATTTGATAGCAGTCTTCGCCCAAGACGAAATCTCTTCATCTTCACTCTCATCAGTCGCATTTGAGTAGATATGATGGTAACCTTTGACTCTGTTGAAATCCCATTGGTTTGACACCTCTTCCACTGAAACAGCCGTTAGTAGACGTGCGAACCTCACAAGGACAAAGAGTAGGACTGAGGTCGTTTGGGTAGTCAGCGAAGGCATCTCAGACAGTTAGAACCAAAAAGAAATTAATACTGCATCTCTTATTAGTCATTGAGATGAGAGACCAAGAAGAAGATGAAGAAATCGAACGAGCTGTCCAATATCTGGTCCAATCGTTCGAATCTTCAGGAAATAACCCGAAACCAGTGGTCCTCCACAGTACAAGAGTAGGAATGGATCTTTACGACAGAGATTACGGAAAGAACATCGTCATCTCTGGCTTTCTCCACGACCTATTAGAAGATACAGATGTTACTTCCGACGAGATTCGGTCGAAGTTTGGAAAAGACGTTGCAAATATCGTGGAAGCTACTAGTTTCGACGAGAACATTGACGACTATCTCGAAAGACACTACGATATATATAAGAGGTGCTTTGAGCTGGGAAGAAGTGCGGTGGCTGTAAAAGCTGCGGATATCCTAGACAATAGTGATTACTACGGCTTGGGAGGGTCCGAAAGCCTAAAAAAGAATCAGATCGAAAAGATGAATTATTTCATTAATAACTCTAAAACATATATCGGGGGGGAGGACATACATCAGGAACTCAGTGACAAGTTACCAATTGTGAAGGAACGAGTGAAGAGAAACATCGAAAGCTGATGTTTTATTCATATTTGGACTAAGTTTCGACTGGCTACTGAGTAGTAGTGAAACCCGTTAGGATCGCACATCAGACATCGTTCACAATAGACTCCACCAGAGTGGGGGAATAAATAGTCTATCGACTCTGTATTTATCACCGAACCCAAGCGTACCTCATTGCGACTGAAACTTCCATTTTCTCATCAATTACATAGGCGTGAACTGGATAATCACCATCACGAGAGTCTTTGTCAAATTGTGTCGCATCTATCTGGATCGGAATCCGAACGAGATCTCCGGCTTCTACCGTCACCCTTCCGCGGCATGGATCGTACGCGGATTCGGGATCGACCGTGTCAGCTGAGGTAGTTATACCGTATGATATGGCAACTGTCTCGTCGTATGGGTTTTGAAACTGGAGTTCCCATTCCGGAGTACTGTCCGCTTCCATTTGAGTAGTACCGTGTAGTAATACGGCCATGAAGGAATATGGAGTGTCGGCTATGTACGCACACTCCACACAATCGATCACGTTCCGATCGATGACCCCAAGCACGTCCCGGTATGTCCTTCGTGTAACTGCTCGGCCACAGTACGGACACTCACCGTACTGGTGTTCGATATCGTCGGTCGTACAATCGGTGAGATACGTCGCTTCGAGTCGCCTTGGAGGATTAGCTAGCATATCGTCGATGAACGATTCCATAGCGCGACCAATTTCATCAGATGCGCGCTCATATCGCTCTCGCAGTTCGGTGCGGGCATCCGTATTGAATGCCGCTCTCCGCCGGTATTTCGAACTACCTCCGATAAGGTTTCTGGCGTTTTCCAACTGACGTTCAGTCTTCTTAGAAAAGAACGGGCGGTCGGGGCTACGGAGAGCCTCGAGTTCGGAGGCGAATTCGTCAGAGACTCTATCCGTCTTAATCTGAATGTTCAGCGACTCCATTTCGAGATACCCCCAGTCAAACAAAAGCAGTCTGAAATGGTCTCCCTCTTTGAAGATGGTGTGGTATGGCAGATCTTTCTCACCGTCGTCCATCGTTACGTGTACATCGCCTGGATCAATAAGAGGAAGCTCTAGATCAACGATTGGAGCCGAGATGTTCTCAAGTCGCATTTCTAGTCGACCGGGTCGATGCTCGATGTTCAGGGACCAATCGCCCGACTCGTTCGTTGGCGGTACTGCTTCTGGTCGGCCGAAGAGTAAGAAGGGAATTCGTTCAACACCGATTCCTTCAGCACATCTGTTCAAGAGATACGTCCGTTCCCCAGCATCGTATCCTGCTTTGATCAGCGCGTGATGGAGCACCACAAGCAACGACTCCACTCGGATAACTCGCGGACTTGCGATCATGGCAGTCGCGTTACTCAGAAGGCTCAGTCCAACATTCACTGGGGATATGGCCGTTTCTGAGAGAATAGGATTGCATGCGTTCAAAAAAATGTGATCTGCCTCTATGGTATCCGCTTTGATGATATTACCATTCTTTGGGCAGTCCATTTCTCCATTGCCCACGCAATTCGGCTGTGGCTCTGTAAATTCGAACTCCTGTTCATCGCTTGGGAATCCACAAAGGTAATCTCCAGACAGAAACTGGTGAATATATTTTCCATTCGCGAGTATTGAAAAGGAATTAAAGCGATCGGACGTGATGTCTTTGATACCATTCGCCGTAACATCACTCCCCGTAAGTATCAAGGAGTCCTCGTATCCGAGTTCAGGCTCGTCTCCAATACCCCGAACCACTAAGGCATCTTCATCACCTGCTGGTGTCCTATCGAAGTACAGCGACCGTGCTTCCGAAACAGTGCGTCCTGTGATTATTCCTATACGAGGGCTGCCTTCAAGTTCCGCGGCAAGGCTTTCATACATCTCAGTCAACGGTAAATCAACCAACCGATCCGGAGGAGAAACGACGAGATTTGTTTCGCTCGGTTTTGGATTAGTTATCTCATAAACCGATTCGCTCTCTCCGGCGATTTCCGATGCAAGTTGCCTGTACTCCGGCGGATTATCGGATCCAAGGACCCTCATTATTGTTAATTTGACTACAGAGAATATTTAACTTTGCGCTTCAGAAGGGAAATATTTGCGTTTCCCTAGAAAGTCGAGTAGCAGCAGCTCTCTGCGGATACTTTCTCGCTAATACAACAAAGCACAGGAGAGGCGGTTATCTGTCTTCGAATCTGCTCTGTGTACAGTTGCTGGCAAAACCGCTTCTCCTTTGCACCGGCCAATTTGTTTCCATACGTAGTCCTCTCCACTCTTTCGCGCCCTGAGGAAATCATATTATATAATAACTTAGCCATTATCAGTTTGGGGCTACATATTCGGCATTGTTCAGATTAGCTGATTCCATGCGAAGGCGAAGGTTTGCAACCAATTTTCGGCGGAGCGGTGGGTCGCGTGGCGGAAATGATTGGCGAACTGTTTGGTTCGGCGTTTTAATTCTTTGAAAACACGTTCGACGCTGTTCCGATTTCCGTGGCGAACATACTGAAATCGGAGGTTTTTCTCGAAGAGTGCGGCCTGTAACCACGGTGCGCCATCGACGAGAAACACCGCGTCACCGACGCGGTGTTTCTCTTGCAATTCGGTGAGAAACTGCTTCGTCACAACGATAGTTCGTGTCGGATAGAGCTTGACGTGGAGGAATTCGTTAGTTTCGGGATCGACGGCGGCGTACAGCCAGTAGCGTTGATTGTTGAGTTGAATCACCGTTTCATCGACCGCAACGTGATTCGGGCTTTTGCCGTCAGTCGGCTGTAGATCGGCTTTCTGCACCCAATTGTGGATAGTGGAGCGACACCGTTTGACACCGAACTTCTCTAAGATAGAAACAGTATCCGAGAGTGATAATCCGGCCGCATGCAGGTGGATACTGAGCTTCATCAGCGGCTCCGGTGTCGCTTCTCGCTCCACAAACTCTAACTCGATCCAGTCGCTACATTCGTTGAGGCGGCTGAATTCTGGCATAGACCACTACGAATTCGACCGCCTCATCCTTCAACGCTTATCTGAACAGTGCCTACATATTCGCTATGTCATTACTTAAACCCCTCCTCAAAGCAGAATATCCCATCTCGCTGTACGACTTCGTTGTCCACCTCGATGCGCGAGTTCTCACTCATGTCTACAATCATATCTACGTGAATCGCACTTTCGTTAAATGTACGATCCGCCGGAACACACTCTTCTATGGCGTTGCCGAGCGCGAGGTGGATGGTATCTCCCATTTTCTCATCAAATAGCATGTTATGGGAAAAGCGGTCAATACCACGATTCATGCCGATACCGAGTTCGCCTACGCGACGTGCACCTTTGTCAGTGTTCAGCAAGCTACTCAACACTTCTTCGTTTTGATGAGCACCGTGGTCAACCACCTCCCCGTCCTTAAACGTAAGACGAACATTGTGTATCTCCCGACCACTACGGGTCAGGGGCATATCGAACAATACCTCACCGTTCACCGAGTCAGGGACTGGCGACGTGAACGTCTCGCCACCTGGTAGATTGTGCTTCGCGTAATCGTTGCCAGTTCGCATCCCCTCGACAGACAGTCGTAGGTCGGTGTCCGTGCCGCTCACGATGCGTATCTCTTCAGCTGGGTCGAGAATCTCGACGAGCTGCTCCTGGCGTTCGCGTTGTGCCTCCCAATCCATGTTGATGGCGTTGTACACGAAATCAGTCCATGCCGCGGTGTTCATCCCTGCTTGCTGGGCGTCGGCAGCCGTGGGGTATTGAGTGAGTACCCAACGGGTTGTCTCACGCCGTTCTTTGCGGATGGGCTGGGTCACACGACCAGACGCAGCTGTTTTCTCAGGGTCGATGTCGCTCATCTCGCTAGCATTCACCGAACCCATTACTATGATCACTACGTCCGTTTGTTTCATTGCGGCGAGTTTGTGGTCTTTCGTCCGGTAGTCATCAACATGCATTGCTCGAGCATAGGCACGACTGGCTTGAATGTTCATCCACGACAGCATGGGGCGTGCGCCACGTTTCCCGATCTGCTCATGAAGTGCCACAACTAGATCATTCGCCACTGCTGGTGCTTTAATGAGTACATTGTCATCTGCTTCGATGTCAGTACAGTGGTCAACGAGAATCTCGGCGTGTTTCTTGACACGGTCGTCCATATCAATCAGATTCATACACAGACCTTATAAAACCATTACTAATATATTAGAATAATAGAACTTGGTTAAAATACAAGAAGGTCGTAGAATCTAATTGGCGGCACTCCAGAATTCTCACACAAAGACCGTCTTGAGTCTTCTAATATGGTTCTCAACAGCTAAGCCGGGGCTCGGTAAATGGTGCCAATTAGGGGAGTGCGGAGAATATAACTGGATAGTGCCTTGCCCAAACCGAATTTAATTAATCTAGAATATATGTCATTAATCATCAGAAGAGGATACATTAACATGTTTCGCTGATTTAACCATTACTCCATTTTTAGAGTGGTAGTAATAATAGAGTACAATAGCACTAGCGACGATAATCCGTGAGAGTGATTCAGCCCAAAAGATTGAGAGAACACCAAACCCGAACACTAACCCAATCCCGGTAATTGGTAGCTGGATTCCATAGTTCTCTAATACGGAACTCCAGAAAGTGACACGAGTTTTTCGAGCGGCGTCAAATCCAGCACGAATAATATAAAGCACGCCTACAGCAGGATAACTATATGATAGAATTCTCACAAATGATGCAGCTAACTCCCGAGACTCATTGTTTAACGAAGGCACTAAAAGGTCGACTACGGATGTAGGGATTAGCCATTGGATAAGACCTAATACAAATAGCACGGAGAAAATAATTCCGCCACTAAGAATAACCGATTTATTGGCGCGCTTAGGTTGATTTGCCCCCAGATTTTGCCCAACAACACTTTGAGTAGCTTGTTTGAATCCTTTTGCAGGAAGCAGGGTGAGACTGCTCACACGTGTTCCAACCGAGTACGCTGCAATACCTGCAACTCCGCCTACTGTAAAGGTAAGGAATGTGAGAAATATGCTAACTGATTGACTTGCAACTGCTTGTCCAGTAATGGGAAGCCCAACCTCCAACAGCTCTTTGTACTCCTCGATCTTCCATTCAATATTGGTGCGAGTCAATTTTGCTTCACTCCACCCACCATACATGATTATTAACGCTAGAATTAACCCCCCTAAGTACCCAGCTACAGTTGATAGTGCTGCTCCTGCAATCCCAAGTGAAGGAACAGGACCTATTCCAAATATGAACACTGGGGCTAGTAAGATATCAACAACAACTGATGCAATATTTGAATAAAGAGACGATTTTGAATCACCCCACCCAATGAAGCCAGCCTCCAACCCATCACTGATAGCAGCAAATGTGAATCCAAAAGCTGTTATTTTCAGATACGCTACAGATAATGAAGGTACATTATCTGCTGATGGAGTATGTTGGAAAGAGCTTAAAAAACCAATAAGGCTGCTTGCCCCAAAATATGTGATTAAGCTAATTATTGCCCCAAGAAGGAGTAACGCTACAATTCCTGTGAACAAAGCTGATTCTGCGCCACTATAATCTTCATTACCGACACGTTGTGAAACTAGGGTTTCGGTACCGACAAAAGGTCCAAGCACGATAAGAGTGATCATGAATCCAATTACCGGACCAGCTAGCCCTGCAGCGGCAACAGCTTCTTCATTTAACCTTCCTAGCCAAAATAAATTGGACAGTTGTTGAGCAATCCGCACAAAATTCTGCATTATCAGCGGAATAGAAAGGCCAATTATCGCTTTGTATAGTTGCCCTTCAGTTATCTCTTCCGAGCCGACATTAATCATTTTATAATCAATTATTTATTATATATTACGGATAGTCTCTAATAATCTAAACTTATGGGTGGCAACGATATTTCCAGTATGTCTTTCATGTGGAATTATATGGCCACTCACAGTAAATGGGTCTGTTCGGTTAGTATTAAATATTTTGATTCTAATAGGAAATGCCATCTTATTAATAGGGGATAACAGCTAGAGGATAGGCTAGTGATTCATAGCACTCTATAACAGGATTGGAAGGAGCGTCAATTGGGTTAGAGGGCACTGTCTAGTTAGCGTAAAATAGACCCTTTGGTACGATTCTTGATTGGTGTACCACCATACACTCAAATAGCGGCTCAAAGCCTTCACTACGTTCTTATCTCAATACTGTTTATAGATCAAACCAAAGAGTATTTGTTTGGGGAATTATTAATTCAATAACGTCAATGGAGGTGATAATATGCTTATGGACGCCGCACTCATATTCTATACGGAACAAAAAGCAACGAGAGTTAATCTCTAAGACATCATGAAGTGGTAGAACGTCCTACTAAACTCCGACCCTACTTACGGTATAAGAATGAAGCTGAGACCTACAACTTCGTCACATCGGAAAAACGGGGACGTGGCTATGGCAGTGGAGTCCACAAGGAGTATACCTTCGTCGACGATCCGGAGGTGGTCGCCGAAACCCTCCAGCCTGACATCAGACTCGAGCAAGCTGAACACGAAGAGAATCTCGTCAAATCTGTTGTCAATGCGCAGATAGACAATTTCTTCGAGGGGAACTAAGGCGAAGAGATATCGACGCCGGTCTGGATTTCATTTCGCACACGGTCGTAGCGATTCCCGGATGCCGACTGTACCTCGTAGCGTCCACCCTTCTCAAGCAACGAAACCGACATCTCCTCGTTGACCGCGCGGCGGGTGCGGGGTTCGAGATCGTCGACTTGGCCGTCATCAGTTGACGCGACCATCCGGTCGCGAACGTCTCCTGTGCAATCTCCATCTAGGGCGACGGCGTCAGTCCCGTGGATTCGCTCCTGAAGGAGATCCTTGATCGGGTGACCCTGTAGCCACAAGAAGTGGACTCCGCGCCGCTCGCGGTGGTCGTAGGAGTCGCAGTCGACAGCGCTCCCAGTCCAGACGCGCCACGCTCCGAGCGCACTCATTACCTCGACGGTGAGACGGGAACTGACTCGTGCTCGGCGGGATAGAAGATCCGAAAGCGCGTACACACTTCCTGCGGGGAGACGGTCGTCCACCATTCGACGTCGGTACCCCAGCTCTCGAACATCGCCGCATCCAGACCGTATCCAACGGTCACGTCATCGATTCGTGGGAACGTGATATCCGGAACTGACGCCCTCTCTTCGAGCAATTTCAGTATCGCGTAGCGCAGATACTCGTGCGCCGAATTCTCGGCCGAATGCGCGACCTGTTTATGCTGCGTTGCGATCTGCTCTGCTTCCTCAAGAACAGCGGAAAGGTATCTATCGGTCATGGGTCGTGGTCTCCGGAAGATGCCTCCGCCCCTCTGCGGGCACAGAAAAATTAACCAACAGAGTAGGCAGATACCCCCTCAACGTTGGTTAAGCCGAACTGTCGATCACGTCGATGATCTCCTCAGCCGTGGTGCTGATCTGGCCTAGCCGTTCGCGAACAACCTCGGGATCGTCCGACTCCCAGGCTGCGAGGTTAAACGCCGAGCCACTCGTGTCGAGCCCGCAGTAGCGGCCCACGACGTACGCAACAGCTTCTGCCTCGACTTCGCGTTTCGACCGTTTGGTGTCGTCATCGATGTCGAAGTGGAGCAGGGCGTGCGCGTACTCGTGAACCAGCGTCCGGGCGAGGTCAGCGTCGTTCTCCCGATCCCGAACCTCGACACGCGGCTGCATATCGACGAGACTCAGCTGCTAGCAGATGCCCTTCGCCTCACCGTGAGTCCACTCGTCGGACGGAATGATCCGCACCGTCACGCCGAGCTGATCCGCTGCGTCGGTCAGCTGGCCACGAGCCAGACGGCGGGTCAATGGAGAGTCGCAGGAGATTGCGCCAAACCGCCATCATAAGCTGATGTTTCTGTACACAGACTATCGTAAATCCGGTAACTAGTCCGGTTCAAGATCCGTTTCTCGACGACCGCATGCATCTCGTGAAGAACATCCAGAAGCCGTCGATACGGCGGGTTAAGATATTCACGGAGATCCTGTATCGCATCGATCACACAGTCAGCGTAGCCGCCGTCACCCTTCTTGACCGCTGGTGAGACATCGATAGAAATAGGACGCTTCGCCAGTGTTACGAGGCGATCTGTGAAGCGAGAGAGTTGAGAGAGCACATTACATGGGTCTGGCTCAGAGGCCAGTTAGTACACCGGAATGAAACGTTTTCCACAGCGTCTATACAACGGCAAAAGTGTCTCAAGATCAGGATCCTCCCCTTCGCCTCTCACCGGCGACCCCGACAACCACTCGAAGAGCCCACGCCAACGCGGGCGACCCGACACGATTCCGAACAGGTCACCGACCGAGACTGCGTCCCGGTTTCAGGAGGCGGTCGGTCGCAGTAGCGCCGATATGCACGGTTGCTGGGTGACGACACCTCTTGCTCTATTGGCTACTCTGGTGTCGCCATCTCTCGACTCAGTCTAGGGATTAGTTCCTTCCTGAGGATCGGTTCGTTCGTGACGGCCACATCGCCACTAAACGACGTGTCAAGTGCTTCAGTCAGCGAGCGTTGTAATAGGCTGCTATCGGTGACCAACACGTCGAATCGACCCTTCAGGTCGACACCAATCAGGAGGATGTGGTCGAGACCCCGCGCATTGCACATCGAATTGAGGGTTTCGACTATCTCCACTTGGTGACTGTCGACAAAATCGTCCACCGCGAGAATCTCGAGTTGGACGATCCCGATATCGGTTCCCGATACAGATATGCTAGCGAAGTCACTATCGAAAATGGACCGGAGCGACTCGTCGCCGACTCTCGACTTATGCTTGAACATCTGATCCGTAATCTCCTGCGAGACGTCGGCCGACCGTTGCAACCACGCCACCACCGCTTCGTCTCTGTCAGTCGTCACGTTCGCGCGAAGATCGAGTGTATTGGAGACGATCGCAGCGTACAACACATTGGCGAGCTTATCGGTCAGTGGAGCCCCCGCTTCCCGGTACCGCTCGGCGACAAGCGTGGCCGCTGCACCGACGAGTTCGACTTGCAGCGTGGCATTCGGAAATGCCTCTGGGTTGTGGGCTTCTCTGTGGTCGATGACCTCCGTGACGGCGTCCGGATCTATCTCGTTCGAGATCCCTCGACGGTCGGATGCGTCGACCAGACGTACTTCGTCGTAATCCGACAGCTCTTCCGTAGCTGGAACGGTCAAATCTAGCCTATCGAGCACGAATTGCGCTTCCCGATGTGGCGTGCCGAACGTCGCACCGACGGCATCCTTCCCTTCGTACTGTAGGAGTTCCGAGTAGGCAAGCAGACACGCCACGGCGTCCAAGTCAGGGCTTTCGTACCCGGTGACCAGAATCCGAGGGTTCATAGGAGATCCATCTAACACGACGGGTTTCAGGTTTTTCATTCGAGACCTACCGTCACTCGCCAGACTACTTTCCGAGCCGGGGGAACCGCTCGACGGACCACGTCACGGAACCCCCCAGCACCACATCCATCCGAACGTCCCCCAGTCCGGACTCGACTGCTTAACGACATATCGAGGGTCACGGAACAAGACGTGGTTCTTCAAAGAGAAGTCTCTTGACCGGAGAACGGGCGAGCCAGCCGTCACCGAAATTGGGATCGAGGATGGGACTATCATCAGTCCGGCCGTTCGCCAGCTGCGAGCTCCGTCACGCGATCCTGCCCGTCAATGGCCTCGATACGGTTGACGACGGCCGATGGCACGTGAGTCCGCCAATCCTCGTCATCGATCATGGCCTCTCGGATCTGTGAGGCACTGATATCTCGTTGTTTTCGCTTGGTGTACACTTGACGATCCCGCTCCCGGAGTCGTCGTACCTTCACCTCGTGCCACTCTTCCAAGACGTATACGAAATGGACACACGATTCGGGTGCGTAGTACTTCCACAGTTCTGGCCTGTTGATCGGGAAGGGATGGATCTCGACTGGGACGTCGACCGATGAATCGTTGATGGCGTCCCGAACCATCCGGAAGCGCTCGAAGTATCGAAATGGGTTGGCCTCCGGCCGGTGTCTTTCTGAATCAGCTCGTTCTTTCTCCGTGTGAGACGAGTCGCTGTTTGTAATCCCCACGATCAATCGATCTGCAGTATCGGCAGCCCACTTCACGTACTCAAGGTGGCCGTCGTGGAACGGCTGGAACCGGCCATGAATGTGTCCGATCATATTACGACAGGCTCTCTAGGTAACGCTCAATCTCGACATCCTGGGTGACCAACGTCGTCCCGCGGTCCGAGTTCGAGTACTCGCCAACCACAACCGGGTCCGCCTGCGATACCGCCAGCAGATCGGCTTCGATATCTCGAATCACGGTCGGCCTGGCAACGACAGCGATCGGTCCATTCGTCTCGACCGTGACGTCCGGAACGGTCCAGTGCGCGTGGACGTGGTCAGCGATGGTTTCACTCAATATCGGGATATCCGTGATGTTGAACGCTAGATCGCGTTTCTCCGACGGTTTCTCCAGATCTCGAATCCCCGGACCCGAGACATCCGAGGAGTACTTGATGTGTTTCGACGGGTCGAACGACTCATCGGGCCCCGGACAGTACTGAGCGATGACTTCGGCGACGGGGTGATGGTCGGCAATCAGTTCACGACGTGCAGCATCCTTCAGTTCGGCATCCGAGCTCTCGATTCCGACGGTGTACATCGCGAGTCCCCCCAGCGATCGGTGGAGCAACACCTGATCCCCTGACGTGATCTCCCGTTCGAAAGTGGGAGGGTCGTGAGGTATACGCGCCGTCGCTGTCGCACCGAACAACCAACCGTACCCATCGTGTTCGAGAACGACGCCCGGAAGCAATGAGATGTCGTCGGGGAGGACACTCCGGTACCACTCGTCCACCTCCTCAGGGGTGACGTCATTCCCGGTCGTCACGACGACAATCGGTCTGACCGTGCGACCGTCGTGACCGCCTGCCGAGTAACAATCATTGAGCGTGTGATAGGATGCGATGGCCGCCTGTTCGCGGACAGAGAGATCCGGAAACGCGTGAATGATATCGATATTGGCGACGATGTGTCCCTCCCGCTTGGGACCCACCGGCTCGAAGTGCTCGAACCACTGCACCGTTTTGCTCGCCTTGTTAAGTTGGACCGAGTGCCCCTTTCCGATCGTCACCGACCCGATCTTCCCTAATGACTCGTAGATCTCACCGATCGTCTCAACGAACTGCTGCTCACTCCCGCCAAGGTCCGTATCAGCGAGAGTAGCGGTCAACGTCCACACGGGACCGTCTATCTCAAGCGGATCATGGGACGCAATGGAGTCGGCCTCGATCGTCTCGACCGCGCGTCGACAGTCGTCGGTCAACGGCAGAATAGCGACGTCGCCATTGTCACCAAGCTCGACACCCACTTGCCGAAGCCGCTCCCCAAGTTTCCGCCGCGCTGGGTAGACGACCTCCTCAAGTGACGTCTTGCCGCCACAACCGCAGATGGATCTAACAGCCTCTATTCCACGATTTCCACCAGGAGAGTTAGAGTTCGTATCTTTTCCCATGGGGCACAATGGATATAATTTACCCCATACGTTTATTTCTATCTATGGTTATGTTCTATGAGGTGAAAGTCAGGACTGGGCTGGACCACAGGCAAAGACACCCATGAGACGCCAGCGACTTCGATCCGACGTCGCTGGTCGCTGCTGCTACCGCCGTAGATCACAAGCACGCTGCACCGAGAAAGACCCATGCGAGTTCGCCCGCATCGACATAAGAAACGGGTCCTTACATCTAAAATCGGGCTACTCAAAGTGATGTCGGTAGATGAACTCCGCCATCTCGTCCATCGCCCCGGTGATGCCGTAGCAGTCGACCGTCTCAACGAGATCTGCGATCAGGCTCACCCGCTTCGACTGCTGCGTTCGACCCTCGACGACGGGGGTGACGCTCCGAGCCCCATAGAGTAGCGGTTGGTAGTAGTGAGAGTAGTACACCGCCTGTTTGGACACGTCCCAGAGAGCTTCGATGTGCGAGAAGTCCACGACTCGAAGTCGGTCGTCCAGTGGAAGGCGCATCACCGAGTAGATGGCCTCGATATCCAACTCGTCGTCGACCCGGGAGAGGCCGAGTTCGGCGTGCGTACACTCGATCCCCTCTTGCCAGAGCCCCTCCTCGTCGATGGTACCTGAGGGGAGTTCGACATCGAAGGCGTCGAACTCCAAGCACAGCGATCCCTTCTTACAAACAACGGTCTGCTCGCCGGCGATCGCACGTTCGGCATCGATCAGAGTCCGGTCGCCCGACATGTAGCCTGCGTCGTATTTCTCGCACATCTTGAACGCGGTCGTCGTCTTGCCGGCAGTGCCTGGCCCGATGAGCAACACTGCCGACCCATCGATCTCGACCGTCGCCGAGTGCATGGATATGCAGTCGTTCTCGACGTACAGGCGTTCAAACACTCGCGACGCGAGCGCCATCACGTCGGATGTGATATACTCTTCGGAGGTGATACCAAGTAGTGCGCGTTCCTCGCCGACGACGAGCTCCGGCTCTCCCAATTCGACCTCCACCGTGTAGTCCGCCTTCTTGCCGGTGACCTGTTTCGCTCCAGGAATCCCCCTTCGCATCCGTGCCTCGACCTCAGAAGCTACCGATTCGACACCATCCAACTGAACGACTGACCCATGTGACTCGAACTGCATTACTACTTTTATGCTGTTAGTTATCAAATTTAGTTCTTATGCTTCCCTGTATTGATCCGTGATGATCGGAGTAGCGGTGTCTCGCCCTCCATAGCGATGTGGAGACCGTGACAGGCGTCGAAATGGCAGTGGGATCGAGGGACGCATACCAATCTTCCTGGATGATTTTGACGTTTGGGCTCTGCACATCACACCTGACATTTAGAACTCCCCCAAAGGAATTGCTTTTCATCGTTTTTGTACCCAAAATATATATGTGATAATACTCACGAAGAGAACATAGATGAAGGGTCTGATTTTCGGGCCGTTGGGTGCTGGGAAAGGAGTCCAGTGCAGAAAGCTCGAGAAGCAAGAAGGGGTGAGACACGTCGAAACCGGGACCATTCTTCGAGAGAACAGAGAGATGGAGACACCCTATGGAACTCCGGCAGACTACATCGAAGCTGGCGACTACGTCCCCGATGAAGTGATCAACGAAGTCGTCGAACAGATTCTCCGAGACGAGAGCAGATTCATCCTCGACGGCTACCCACGGACGATGAGCCAAGTATCATATCTTTCCTCGATAACCGACCTATCGGTGATGGTCTACATGCACGTGAGCGACGAAACGACGTTAAATCGACTCAAGAATCGACAGATCTGCAGTTCTTGTAATGAATCCTACCACGAGGAGTACAAACCCCCGGCGCAAACTGGACAGTGTGATTCCTGCGCGGCACCTCTTGTCGAACGTAGCGACGACGACGAAGAAATAATCCGGCATCGAATCGAGGTGTATAAAGAGAAGACGGTCCCGGTGATCGAACACTATTCCGACCAACTGGACGTCATCTCTATCGATGCCGAACGGCCGCACGATGTCGTCTGGAAAGAACTCTCTTCGGCCATTCGTCCCTATCTGTAGCCGATAGACGGGCGTTGCCAAATGGACTCGCCAACTGTGCACCCTGTTTGCAGCCATTACTGAGACGCCCCCACCGTTCTGTTCCCTATCGATACAACCCCGAGGTCCGAGATCACGCAAAGCCAGAGCGGTCTTGATCAAGGAGCAGTGGCGGCGAGACCCGTCGCACCGGCGACTGGGTAATCGTACCCAGACACACGAGAGACGTCAGGGTCCGATGGGTGAAACGATGAGAAATGGAGCCCAGTGGTTTAGCAGGCACTTGGTTCATGATCGCCGTGACGCAGTCGTCGCTGACGGTACGACCGAACAGGGCAGCACACGTCTTACGACGCGGGTACCTATCAGGGAGTAAGAGCCTCCAAGAACGAGGTTGGACTCCGACTGCAGCGATGGCTACGTTGTATCCACCCCAGTTCGACGACCGCCACGTCCGGCCATCACCACCGGTGAAGTCTCTTAAACAGCCATCGAGAAGTATATTCTACACAGTCACTTACTAGATGTAAGTGATAAGAAATAGAGACCAGAGTTTTTTTATACCATATATTATTATTTAATTGTGGGCTTGAGACATGGAGCAAAGGAAAGGGAGTTGGGACGACTGGTACGAGAGGGTAGACGGAGACGTTGACGAAGACATAGTCAAACTCGCGTCGATCCTCGAAGACGAAGGAAAAGAACGTGTCCTCGACGTTGGCTGCGGGGCCGGCCGCCATCTAATGTATCTGGCTCGACATGGCTTCGATCTCCATGGGTTCGACTTCTCGGAATCTGCTGTCGACGCCTTGACGGAGAATCTGGCAAGTGCCGATTTCGATGCGGACGTCCGACAAGCCAACTTCGCGGAAGAGTTCGTCTACGAAGACGAGTACTTCGATGCGACCATCGCGACGGTGTCGATCAACCACGCCGACCTGGAAACGATCGAGCACGCCGTAGCCGAGATGTACCGAGTGTTGAAGCCGTCGGGATTGGTCTACGTCCAGCTGCCCACGTATCAGAAGCTGGTCGACCTCAAAGAAGACGGTGAAGAGTTCGAAAAGGTCGAACCAGGAACCGTCGTTCCGCTGGAAGGTCCCGAAGAAGGCATCCCCCATCACAACTTCCGAAGAGACGAAGTGATGGAGGTCTTCTCCGAGTTCGAACCGATGGAGCTCACGAAACGAGGCGACAACTTCTGCTTCCTGGCACGGAAACCTGACAGGTCGACCTATGAGTGAGAATTTAATCATCGTTGGGACCCCCTCGTTCAATGAAGAAGACAACATCTCCCACGTTACACAGACCGCCGACGAGGGGCTCGAGACGTACTTCCCGGAGTCGGAAGCCGTCATCGTTAACCTCGATCAGAGCGAGGATGACACTCGAGAACACTTTTTGGCCACGGAGACGACCTTCCCGAAGGAGTATGTTCGCCCCGGTCCCGAGATCGGGAAAGGCCGGAGCCTCATCTCGCTGCTCGAGTACGCCGACGAGAGAGCCGAGGACTTCGACAACGTGTGCATACTGACCATCGATGCCGACATAACGTCAGTGCAGCCAGCGTGGATAGAGAAGTTGGCCACGCCCGTCCTTGAGACGGACGTGAATTTCGTGACAGCCAACTACGAGCGCAACAGGTACGAAGGTAATACTACCAACCACTTCTGCTATCCACTCGTCTCTGCGATCTATGACTGCGATCTAAGACAGCCCATCGCAGGTGACTTCTCTATGGATTACGAAGCCTGCAAGACATTCCTGTCGGCCCCAAAGACGCCGGCAGTATACAGATACGGCATCGACTATTTCTTCTCTCTCACTGCCCTTGAGAACGATCTGAACGTGAAAGAATCCTCGCTCGGAAAGAAGATCCACAAACCCAGTTTTGGGAAGATGGTCCCTATGTTTAGAGAGATAGCCGCCACCACGTTCTTCCTTCTCAGCAGAGGAGACCATACTGGTACCACCCGGAGTATCGAAGGTATAAACAATTCGAGCGCGATAGCTGATTACGTCGATAAGCCCTCACAAGAAGCGGTGGAGGAGCGGCTGGACACCGCCGTTGGCCTCCTGACAGAATTGTCGGGGGAAGACGCGACCGACTGCGAGCCCATATCTACGGGGTTTGTCAAGAACAAGATTCAACAGCAGTGCCTAACCCGCGAAATGTGGTGCGACATTCTGGGACAGTTCCTCAGGTACATCGATGGCCGTAGTGTCTCCACAGAAGAGGCGAACAGGTTGGCTGAGGTCATCACGCCGTTCTATCTGCTACGGGTCTTGACGTACTTCGAGAACATCGAAGGGAAAAGCAAAGCAGAGGTCGAGATTGAACTCGAAGAACAGAAGACTCGTTTAAAAGAGGCGATCGACTGATCAGCCGACCCACTCATCGTCTCGGCCTTGACTCGTCGGTGCAGCACCAGTTTCTCGGCAGATACTCGAGTCGGACCAGAGTCCGTGTTGGAGCAGGTATGATTCGTCCAAGGGTGACCTCATCGACGCCAACGCGCGTAGCCGGTACCATCGACACGTTTCGGTCGGCGACGGGCAAACCGACGGGGATCATTGTCCTCGCGAGTCGATACGATCACAGTCACTCCAGGAAGCAATCGCTCGTTCGAGCGGAGTCAGAGGGCTCGATTTGGTTCCTGCTGGACGACCGAATGGAGGTAGACTGGTCTGCGGGTGACTCTTGTAGATGATTCTTGATGAAACCCCAAGGGGGCTTCTGGTGACGATCTTTGCAGGACCCAGATCATGAAGCCGGAACGTTTTAAAATCCAGTTCCTGATACAAAAATGTGGGAGAACCCGAGTCCGGAAGAACCCTTACCCAGAGGAGTGAGTGCGAACATGACGAAGATCGGCTGGACGTCGCAATTCGCGGAGGCACGGTATACGTCGGGTCACGGTTCGTCGAGACAGATGTCGGCATTCGAGGGAATCGAATCGAACGCGTCGGTCGGATCGAGAGTGCTCGGGAGGAAATCGACGCGTCCGGTTGTTTCGTCATTCCAGGACTAGTGAACGTACACACACACACACCGATGACCCTGCTTCGTGGTCTCGCAGACGGATTCCCGGTCCGGAGGTGGTTCAGGAAAGAGATTCAGCCGGTAGAGGAGCGAATGACGGCAGAGGACGTGTACAACGGCGCACGGCTAGCGATCGCAGAAATGCTACTGTCGGGGACTACCGCCTTCGGAGAGATGTATTTCGAAGAAGAGGCGATTCTCCGTGCAGTCGCCGAATCTGGGATTAGGGCGAGAGTCGGCTACGGGATGAGCAACGAGGAGAAAACGCGAGAGGAGTCGGAGGCGCAATTCGGCCAAGCCAAGCGGTTCGTCACGCACGTTCGGGATGCATTCACCCCACGCGTTACGCCGATGATAACACCTCACGCAACGTACACCTGTGACGACTGGTTCCTCAAGCGGGCCGCCGAGGTTGCGAATACTTTGGACTGCCCCATCCACATACACCTTAGCGAATCTAAAGAAGACGCTCTAGACACGATCGAACGACACGGTATTCGTCCAGTCGAACACCTCGACAGAGTCGGGTTCTGGGACGCGAACGCATACGTTGCACACGCGGTCCACTTGGACCCGTCGGAGATCGAAATCTTGGCGGAGGAAGACGTCGGTGTCGCCCACTGTCCAGGAGCGAACATGAAGCTTCGCTCCGGGTTTTGTCCGGTTTCAGAACTCAGAGAAGCCGGGGTCTCGGTCTCGCTGGCGACCGACGGGCCAGCTTCGAACAACAGTCTCGACATGCTCGAAGAGATGAAACTCGCAACGCTACTCTCTCGTTGCAGACTTGGTACCGTCGACGTGGAAAGTCGGACTATACTCGACATGGCGACACGCGTCGGTGCGGACATTCTTGACGTCGAGGCCGGGCGAATCGAACCTGGGTTCCGTGCCGATATCGCCATCCTCGATGGCGAGGTGTCATCGCTCGTGCCAGTCAACGACCCGGTCTCGAACATCGTGTACTCGGCGAACCGTGAGGCCGTTCGAACTGTGCTGGTCGGGGGAGACATCCTCGTCTCCGAGCGCGAACTGGTGCCGTTCGACGAAGACGAAGTATACGACGCAGCGCGAAAATCCAGCCAACGCATTGCAGACGGGAGGGAACTGGCCTGAAGCCGCCAATTGGGTGAACGGTGGGATGTTCCTAGCCTCCTTGACCTGTGGTTCGGTCTTCTGGGAGAAGTACGGGCAGTCGAAGGCTCGAACACGGAGCATCGGGAGTTCGGATGCGTATTCTTCTTGCGTGTCCTCGCTTTCCACACGGAAGGTCATCGTCTCCCGTTCGATGGGTCTATATTCGAACAGCAAGAGCCTGAGCCCCTCTCCTTCCTCTATGAGAGCGCGTGGTACGGCGGCTCCCCCTCGTCGACGTCTATCTTTACGTGGAGGTCGTCAGTGTCGATGCGTGGTATTTTCACATCGACGAGCGGCTTCAAGACGTTATGGAGACTGACGTCCAGGTAATGACTTCAGGCGTCCACGCTCAGTGTCCATTCGGCAGACTCGAGGGATGGCGGCGCCGTATCTGGATGGATGAACAGCAGGAATGGCGTTGGCTCGGCACCGATCGCCAGAGCGCATTCATTTAACAGATCGTTCCACTCGGGTGCCCCATAGCTGGCTTTGATTAGGGCGTGGTGGAGAGTCACGAGCACCGAGTTTGGTCGGATGATCCGAGGCCTCTCAAAAACGCTGGTGGCGTTAGTGAACTACCCC
Organism: Halorussus salilacus; assembly: GCF_024138125.1. Classification (NCBI taxonomy): domain Archaea; kingdom Methanobacteriati; phylum Methanobacteriota; class Halobacteria; order Halobacteriales; family Haladaptataceae; genus Halorussus; species Halorussus salilacus. The sequence goes on along the minus strand of NZ_CP099995.1, from coordinate 82,536 downwards.
GACCTACCGCGCTCGGGCCTACCCGGCCCTCGCTTGTTGAGGTCGGGGCTTCCTGTTTCTGTGTCGGAACGTGCAGGAACAGGTCCCACAGCGGTTCCAGACTCCGCAGGCGATTTCCCTCGACGGGCGGTTTGGAGTGTCCCACTCCTACCGGATGGACACTCGGGCCACACGTCCGACGCACGCTTCTTGTCGCGTTTGAACGACGGACGCGATGTGGTGAGTGTCTTACTACCCCATTGAACCGCGAGGGTAGTAAGGCCAAGCCGTCCAGTGGAAGTGAAACCGATGACGGACGCTGTATCCCCTCCCTACTCGCGCCTCCCCTTCGGTCGCCGCTCGTTGAGGAAGGGGGCTTAGCGCCCTGCATCACACAAGCTAAGGAGATCTATTCCGACGATGATGGGAGAGTTCACAGGGCACTGTCTAGTTAGCGCAGTTTGAGAAATGAGCAGGTCGTGCGGTTGGTTGGAATGAAGGTCGCAGACCTGCTCAGAGAGACGTTAGAGACGGCTACTCTTGAATGTTGGCAGCGGGAGCGGACGGCGACGCCCGTCAGGGCGTTCGCCGTCCGGCTCCACCCTGCCGGATGTTCGCTCAGAGAAACAGCAGCGATTCTTGGGCTCCTCGGCGTCGAACGGACGCATGGAGCGGTTTAGAGTTGGATACATCGGCTAGCTGACAGCATCGGCGACCCGCCGTCGGCGCAGCCGACGCGGGTCGCGGTCGACGAGACCGCTGTCCGGATTCACGGTGAGTGGTCTTGGGTGTATGCTACAATCGACCTCGACACATAGGTGCTGCTCGATGTCGCCGTGTTTGGTCGGCGAGGCACCGATCCAGCAGCTGCGTTCCTCCACGGCCTCACCCAGAAACACGATTGTTCAGAGGCTGTGTTTCTAGTTGATGGCGCAGGCTATCTGACTGCCCTCTCCCGATTAGAGTTGAGCGGTCATCTTGAGTATGTCGACCGAAACCAGATTGAAAAGTCGTTTCACACTCTCAAGATGAGAATTGACCGCTTCCATTCGTCGTGGGTGGGCAGTCGGCGGGGCGTCCGCCAGTGACTTGCGTCGTTTGTTCATTACTATAATGTCCAGCGACCGCACCAAGCCCTCGATGAACGCACACCGATTGAAGAGGGAAACTAGACAGTGCCGCTCACAGATTCCGAAACGGTTGGGTTACATGTGTCCCATCACGACCGATTTCAGTAACGATTAATAGTTTGTTATAAAAGTAATTATTTCTGTATATAAAACAGTGTTTAGTAATGAGACGACGTTATATTGTGATATACGAGAATTCTGGACGTGGGAAATGAGGATATAATACTCTTTTGAGATAATACGTTTCATCGTTATCATTCGTCGGCTCACGATACCTCTCCGGCCGCATCTCCCGACTGGGACTACTCCTCTGGTCAGCCGGAACCTACGGCTCGCTTGCCGCGGGTGGGCACTCGCGGTTGGAACCTAACGAAACGAGGCCCAAACACCCGCTTCCACATTGCCATCGTGGTCTAGGAGCTACCTCCGAACAGCTGGTACTTGGTATTGTATCGAGATTCGAAAGCCAGCCGGACGACCTCCTAACAGGCTTCATATGGCGCCCTGCTGGCCGTTCGTTCCTCGGAACGGAGTTGTTCCCGCAAGGTATCGAGAACGCTCTCCAAACCAGTTATCGAACACGCTGAGGTACGGAACGTTCAGTGGAGCGGACCTAAGGACCCCACCCGTATCGTCCCTGGGTCAGTCACGTACGCGTGGTGCCCACAACCAGTTCTAGTTCGGCGATACGTTGCTTCGTTGCTTAAACTCCCGGATCCGATTCAGCGGCATGAGTGCTCCCTCGTCGACGATCTTCGCGGTCCAGTCTTTACTCCGCAACGTCTGGTACACCACGTCCTCCAGTTTGCCCTCGTCGATCGCGGTATCCGTTCTGACCGTCAGGTTGCCCGGATCATATAGGTCCGCACCGATCTTGCTCGTCATGTTTACCGTACACCGACAGTCGAACGTCCCAGCGATCGTCCTTGAGAGGTGATCGCTGATGATTTGGTACACCTTGCCCACGTGGTAGACAGGATTCTTCCCGTGGGGCGCTTCCATCGAGGAAGGCCGATGGATCGAGATCGTTCCATGGGCCTGGTTTCCGCGCCCAACCACGCCTTCCTCTCCGCTCTCAATGCACGACCCCGTCGCAAGGAGGTAGTACTCGTCCTCCCACTGGCCGGAGTGATTAATCGTCACAGTGGCATCATACTTGCCGTTCATAATCTCTTCGGCATACATAGCGATCCGTTCCTCGAAGTCCTCAATATGCCGTTCGTAAAACTTGAGGTCTGGTGTCTCTTCTGTGATGAAGGGAACTGCGACTGTGAAATCAACCGAACTGCCGTTCCGGTTGGCCATCACCTTGATATCCTGACCGACGTAGTCAAAGCGCGGATGCAAGTCGTCGTCGTAGAAGAAGGCTTCAATGCCGAGGACTGCTTCTTCAACTGGCGTCGGCGGCCAATAGCTAACACAGGTAGACGTGTCGTTGGCGTGCGGTGATTCAGCGTCAGGAACGTCCTGGAGGTCCCGGGGTCTGTACCAGTGTGGATTGTGGGAGTAATCGTTGGTATGTATCTCAATCTTTGGAGAAGTGTCCAAGTTGGGAAGAATGTCGTTGAGATACCTTTTGACGCTGTCTCGCATCAAGGTCTCGATATCGATCTCTTCGTCACCGAATCGAGTGCTCATTCGGCCATTCAGTATCACTTTTGATGGGACGATCTCATCCCCTTCACCGAAGTCCACCTCGGCGAGTCCACCGATCAAGGAGAGCTTGTCGATGTTGTGGTGAAGTACTGCATCGAAGTTCTCCTCGCAGAAGGCTGCATACTCATTAGAGACAGTCTCCGCCAATCCATCTGCGAGCGTGTCCGGATGCCCTATGCCCTTCCGCTCGACGACCTCAAGTTCCCAATCGTCAGGAGTCTTTAAATCACTATAGAGCTTCATTTTTGTAATATCTTACTTGCTATAATAGATGGCATGAGTAAAAAACTTCTCATTCAACGGAGAGACTCAGATGTCCCGGATCTGTCAACACACTCTCTTCCGGCCGAATCCGGACATCGACTCATGTTTTTGAGTTCTGAGCGGAACGTCCATGAACCGGGTCCTCGGCTGTGAACGCATGACCGACCCGGAGAGTAGGCCGAACACATCGGACCACATTCATTGCCTACTGATACGAAAAGTAGGCAAAGTTACCCCCTCATCAGTGAGGACCAAACACCAGCGGGTAGCGGCTTCCACCGGCCGTCAGTCCCGCCTCGAGACGAAGAGGTTCTCCTCTACGAGAGTAGTTCTTCCTCCATCCGGTCTCGAGCCTCTACGATAGCTTCCTCGGGGACGGTTTCGCCCGTCCAGAGTTCGAAAGCCTCCGTACCCTGATATATCATCATCCCCAACCCATCGATTGTCGTCGCATTCCGCTTCTCAGCTTCCTCTAGGAACATCGTTTGCAGTGGATTGAATATCGCATCCCAGAAGATCATATTGTCAAGTCCGCCTCTCTGCTCGTCGACGTGATCTAATACCCTCGGAGGGACCACGGTAGCATCCGTATCCGGATGCATGCCTACGGACGTACAATTGAGGACGAAGTCTGCGTTTACCAGTTCCGCTCGTAGGTTCTCATCGTCCAACTCCAGGGGTTCTGCACCGTTCCCCCCCCACGACTCGAGGTCGTTCACCAACCGTTCTGCACGTTCCAGCGTTCGGTTGACGAGAACTAGGTCCGTGGTCCGTTCGTACACCTCCGAGCTAACCGCGCGGGCTGCACCACCCGCGCCTAAGATGACCACCTTGTCGTTCGAAGTGATCTTTCTGGAGCGTTCCTCGATTGACTTCAACGCCCCGACACCGTCAGTGTTGTAACCGACGAGCCGATGATCCTCGTTCTGGATCGTGTTTACCGCCCCGATCTTATCGACGGTTTCATCCAATTCGTCCACTAGTTCCAAGGTGTCCTGCTTAAAGGGGAGCGTGATGTTACATCCGACGAGACCGAAGGCTCGCAATCCCTCAATCGCCTTTTCGAGATCACCGTCTACATCGCTCTGAACCCGTACCTTGAGATGTTGATAGTCGTCGATACCAATGGCTTCGGCGAAGGTACCGTACAACGTTGGTGACACGCTGTGCTCGACAGGGTCTCCCAGAAGGGCGGTGACGACCTTGTTATCAATCATTGATTGACGAAGGATACGGAATTGTAATAAAATTTTTCTTGGACCGATACGGTCGTGTTCAGTTAAGGATGAGGCGGTTGTGGTTCGGTTGCTCTATGACCAGAACCGACCGCCTCAGTAGTGCTAGCGAGTGGATTGACTTGGAGTTTGTGGAGCGCAAGCGGACACCCGAATGGGCGATTAAAGAGGGTATTCGTCTCCATCTGATGGGAGTTTCACTCTCGAATACAGTTGCGGAGCTTGAAAGACAGGGTGTCGAACGAAGTCGCACAGCCGTTCACAACTGGGTGCAGAAAGCCGGACTACAGCCGACCAGCGATGCGAGCCCGAATCAGATCGCGGTGGACGAAACCGTGATTCGGGTCAATGGTGTTTCAGACTCGGACGACCCAACTCACGCTGCTGTTTCTCAGAGAACTCCGCGACAAACACCAGGTCGAGCACGCCACGTTTCTGGTCGATGGAGCTCACCATCTGCACACTGCGCTCACCCGCCTCAGCCTCCGATTTCAGTATGAACGCCACGGAAATCGGAATAGCGCCGAACGTGTTTTTCGTGAGATAAAACGACGAACCTCTTCGTTTGCGAATGCATTCCGCAACGCCGAGTTACAAACTGCTGAATCGTGGCTCCAAGCCTTCGCTGTCTGGCACAATCAATGCCAAACTTAACACGACCATTTGGTCCGACAGCATCCCTAAAAGTACAACTCCGAAGTGATGAGTCGGTTGAGTGCTTTCAAATCATGTTTGGTACGGGATTGTTAACGAAGCACTACCGGGGCGACTCTACCCATTCTGTTACCTTGCTCGTTACTATCATAGCACCGTTTACTGGGTAGATTCAAGCCCATAACACCCATAGAATAAAAGCGCTAAATTTATATAATATAAATATAAAATTCGTGACTGTATCAGGTACGATGTTTTCTACTCATTCGCAGGCCCAATCAAGTGTCGCAAAGGACCAACGAGTACTCCTCATCGGGTACGGAGCTGCTGGACGGATGCACCATAATTGTTATCCCGACGGAGTCGAGGTGGGAGCGGTGGTTGAGAAAGAGTCAAAAAAAACTCCAGAAGGGATACCTATGTACGAAGAGATCGAAGCCGCATCCGACGCTAATTTCGATGTTATCGATATTGCCGTCCCTACCGATCTCCACCACATAGTTTTTGAGAAAGTTAGCCAGACATTTCCATCGAAGCCCATTATAGTCGAGAAACCTATCTGTATTCCCAATGTCATAGAACAGATCGAGAGACTAGTGGAGGCCCACTCACACAACGTCTACGTGAATGAAAGTTATCGGTCATCGAAAATCGTAGAAAAGATTATCGAACTTTGTGACATATACGATGTTTCGTCTCCGGACATCTCCATATCGTTTTGCAAAAACAGATACATCGACAATCTATCGGGCCGATATGTCGATCGATATTGGGGAGTTTGGGGGTACGAAGGCCCCCACATCATAGCGATACTATCCCAGCTCACAGGTATTGATCCATTACAATGGGAGGTCGAGAACTCTATGGAATCATCGTTTCAGATTTCGGCTATGGACAGACCGACGCAAGGGTTTGCACAGGCGAACCTATCCTCGGGTGAGATTGACGCACATCTCTACACATCCACGAACGGATTGCTCTCGGACGGTTCATTCATCAACCCCACATCGGAGGATCGGCTTCGCGTAGCGGAGATTACCGACGACGAGGTTACAATAACCGGTGAGTTTGAACCGATACCTGGAATGGAACGGCCCAAAGGAAGAGTCACGGTCGAATCGGCAGGCGAGCGTCGAGAATGGGTCATTTATGACGACAGCCTCAGTCGTCATCTGCATCGCATTATCGCAGACAAGGAGACGATGGGAGGGCGCCAAGAAATATCGGTCGAAAAGGGTCTCGATGTCCTCCGGTTATTGCGCAGTATCCGGGAGTAGTTCCAGTAGTTTCCGGACTTCCGATTTCATCTCTACGTCGACGTTCAGTGCTTCTAGTGAAAGAGACTCGATACCGTACTCGGTCATTCGTCGAAGGAGTTCCGCATACGGTATATCACCCTCGCCGAGCGGTACGCATTCCCCGTCAGCGACGTCCTTGACATGGACGTGGGTTACGCCATCGCCGATTCGGTCGAGTTCTGCGAGTACGTCATCCCGACCGGAGAGAACGTAGTTCCCAGGATCGAAGAGAACACCGACGTCTCCTGACACGCGGTCGCTTATTCGTTCGAATTGCTCGTAAGTCGTCACGTTACACATGTGATCTAGTTCGAGGAGCGGCTGTATTCCGTATTCGGATAGGATTGACGAGACCGACTCCAGCAGAGGGGGTAACGTCTCTTCCCAGTCGCAATCTTCGTTCCACCCCGAAAAGATTCGTACGTAGTCGGCGCCGAGAAGGTTTGCCTTCTCGCCGATGTCGTCGGCGAGTTCCCTCTGTTCGGAGACGCCAAACTTGGCGTCGTAGTTGACGTACTCGGATGGGTTGTCGTCACCACCAACGAGCGACGTTTTCAGAATCGGACTCGCAACGCACGGGACGTCGATACCTATCTCGTCGAACCGATTCGCTACTACTTCGACAGTCTCTAGAGAGAGGTTTGCGACGTTGTCTCCATCGACCATTCGCACTTCCACGTGGTCGATGTCCGTTTGACGCCAAAAATCGAGGACTTCGTCGGTGTCACCGACCTCTCCCGAGATTACACCAATATTCATATTCAGTTTATTTCGAGTAATCCATTATGTTTATCACATTCGATATCGTTGTTGGGGCGTTTCTATCTCAATTAATAATCTTACGTGCATCTGGATATGCAACAGCACGAGAGACTTCTCGATTCGAACGTCGGTGTCGTCGGTTTCTACGGAAACGTGAAGGAAATCCACACTACGCGGCGGTACTCCACCACCGGTAAGACAGTCCTAGCTGGTCCTGGTAACTCCGGCTCTCCAAGAAGGGCTCGACACGTACCCACGAGGTATGGTTTAGCCGAGGACGCGCGAGGGCTTGAGCCCGGGCTCGCTACCTGCTCGCAACATGCCAACTCCCATGTACGGCCAGAGGTTCCCGATGACGAACCGGTGTACGACGTAGTCGGTATCGTAGACGACCTCGCTAGAGAGATCGAAGGTTTGGATCGTCGTCTCGCCCGCGCTCAGCCAGGTTGTGGCCGACTCAGGTGGGACGTATCCTTTGGCAGTCGTCTCTTTGGGATCAAGTGGGGTAACCGACAGGAATATCATCGTCAACATCTCGGAGTCGGTAGGATTCGGGAACTCGACCTTGGTGGTCGCACCCTCGTCCAACCCGTTCGGTTCGCCTCTGACGATGGGATACAGGACGGCCAGTTCGCCATCGACGATCGGCACGTCGAATCGTTTCCCGCATCTCGTGCAGTTTCCGATCGCCCTGGAGAAGTTCTCCATGACGGTGGTGACCTCCTTGACGAACAGTCGCCGATCACCTCCCAGCACCGCTGGTCGGAAACGTTAACGTCGCACTCGATCATCCTGGAGGCATACCCCATCGTAAGGGGGTCGAAGCCGCGTGAACCGGGTGGAGTGATTCGTGAATTCGCTCCATGTCCTCAACGATGTCGCCCGCCTCAACGGAGGTAGTGACTCTTTCGAGTTAGAGTTTGTGGAGCGGGAGGCGATACCCGAGCCTGCGATGAAACTCGGTATCCGACTCCATCTGGCAGGACCCTCACATTCGGAGATTGTCTCTATTCTTGAGAGGTTGGGTGTCAATCGCTATCGAACAACCGGTCATACGGGGTGCAGAAGGCAGAACTCCAGCCGCTTAATGGCGCAGACCCGGATCACGTCGCGGTTGACGAGATCGTGATCCAGCTGAACGACGACCGGTTCTGGCTGTACGCTGCGGCCGGTCCCAACACGAACCGCCTGCTGCACATGAAGCTCGCTCCGACGAGAAATCAAGTGATTACCGAGATGTTCCTTACCGAACTCTGTGAGAAACATCTCGTCGATGACGCGCTCTTTCTCGTCGATTCTGCGCCGTGCTTGCAGGCGGCACTTGCTCGACACGGTTTCCGATTACAGTATGAACACCATGGGAATCGGAATAGCGTCGAACGTGTCTTCCGAGAAGTAAAACGACGAACTAACCAGTTCTCGAACTGTTTCAGTCACGCCGAAGCAGATACCGTCGAAAGTGGCTTCAAGCGTTCGCCTTCGTATGGAATCAGCGTATCTGAATACTACCATGAGCACGGGATTAACCTCGACAAGGCGCTCCCGTACCTCTACGTCTTTGGCGAGTCAAATGGAGGAAAAGGGACATTCTGTCGATTTGCCCTGTCTCTGATCAGTGGAAACCGTGTCGAAGCACCCGTCGACGCAGACGAAATTGGGAAGCGAAAAGTCCGGAATCTGCGTTCAGCACACACGTCGTTCCCCGTCGTCGTCGACGACATCACCAAGCAGAAGGTGAACTCGCTGGATACGCTTCGAAACTATTGGAGTGGATGGACCGGCGAAACGGCCTATCCGATGTTCGCCTTCATCTCGAACGATAAGCGCCCTGGAGAGTGGTTCCGTAACCGTGCTAAGATCCTCCGATTCGACGTGAATTTCATGACCTCACATCAGGGGGAAGCTGAAGTAAACCGTCTAATCGACACGGAGAACCCGATTTTCCAGTGGTTTGGGTACGAGTATCTCAACCGCGATCTCGAGCTGGGAACTGACTCTGACGCACTTCGGGAAGTGAGGGCGGCCATGCAGGGCCTCTATGAGCATGCCGACCGTCCACTGCCAGACTACTTCCCAACCGAACCGGCTGAGCAAGCTTATGACACTGGCAGAGAGCGCTGGCGAAACCTCATCGACCGAGAGGACGTCGAAATTGCTAAAGACAGCGATACTCTACAGGTGACCTTCCCAGAGTCGATGAACTTCGAACTCCACGAGTACAAGCGCGACCCTCCGATGACGGTTCGAATTGAAAAGCGGGGGCTCGATTTGATCATTAAGACGCCGGACGAGTTCTTCGACTGGCTTGGGGAGACGACTACCGGCGATCCGCGAGAAGGATTCCTCTCACGCGCTCGTAGCCTTCTGAAGCGGTAACCAGGAAGCTTGTGTAGATCGGCGGACGCGATGTGACCTTCTCGTGGAACTCAACATTGCTGAATGCACTCCATAGATTGTCGTTTGGCCCTCGAGCTGGCGGATTTCGTACACTGGGGAGTCAAATTCGATTGATCTACACCATAGCATCCCCCAACGTAGAGATGTAATTTCTAATTTAGCGTGTTTCGAATGTTGCTAGTGGCAAGGTATAAGTCATCGCAGAATAGATGTAGTGGTATGGGAGCTGAAAACCAAGGGGAGGAGAACCGGACGTACCCGATCCACATCGGGAATACGACGATTCGGTTCGACGACCCCGTTCAGACCGCAGAGACGATTATGATCGACGCAGGAACAGACGAGGATAAGACCGACCAGAAGTGGCTCTACGCTCTGGAAGGAAAGAACAAGCCCAAAGACACTCAGTTCGAGGACTCCGACACCGTCAACCTCAGTGACGAGAATCGGAAGTTCTTCCGAATTGTCCCGAAGGGGAGCGGTCGGTCGTGAGTGAAGGCGAAACGTCGACGGGCGAGATGGATGGGCCTTCCCCACCAGCCAGGCTTGCAGAAGAGAATCTGAAACCTTCGTTTCAGAAGGCGCTTTCGGCCCTCCGAGAAAGACACACACCAGCAATCCCGGTTGGAAGACACGACGGGGAAATCGCAGTCTGGCTTGGTGAGTTCGACTTCACTGTGTATCAACACCCCTACACACCAGAGCAAGCGGAGGTGTACATTTTCCTCCCTGAGAATTTCGTCAACAGCGATCCTCACTGGGTTGTGACTGTCCCGCCAGTCGAACGTGCCGATCGAGAGGGATGGGAAGACAACAATCCGGCCCGTCGTGACCAAGACAAGTATCTTCAGAACGACTTGGGAGTCGATCAGGGAATCACCTTCAGCCTGCGGTGGTCACACCTGAATTTTAAGCCAGAAAAACCGGAGCACGCTGTGCGTGCAATCGAAGTGATCGACGCAGGCTTCGAAACGGGATAGCATGACAGGAGCGTACCGTGCCCGTGCAGTCGGTGAGAAGTCGCCACCCAGTCAGGCGGCAGAATTCCAGTTTGCGCTCAGTGAAGAGACATGGGAGACACTTGATGGATTCCTGAAGCCGCCAGAAGGTCACCATCTGCATGGTTTACCCGAGCGAGGAGCGATCGGAATCATCACCCCGAGCACGGGAGACAAAAGGACGACGTACCTGTTACAGAAGGTCGTCGAACCGGGGCCGGGAGACGTCTACTTCGACGGCCAGCTAAAGTTCCACCCAGACTATACGCTGCGAGCAATCAACGAGGCTGCAGAAGTGCCAGGAGCGGGTCTGATCTTCATCCACACCCATCCGGGAAGCGGTGCGACTCCGTCTGGTCCCGACAAAATAGCTGACAAAGAAGAACTGTACGACATCGGTCTGAATCTCGGCTCGGAGGTCCCGCTCGCAGCGGGTATCGTGACAGATCGTCCTAACGCCGAGACTGGCCAACGCGAATGGTCGGTTCGGGCGTATGAGTTCGTCTACCCGAACTCATCAAAGGCTGAAGGGGAAAGCCGTACCGGAGAGGAAACAGGTGAGTTCACGCACGCAACAGCGGTCCGAGTTGTAGGTGAACGAATCAAAAAGCTCCCAACGATCAGGGATGCTGCTGGGCCGGCTGGTACGGGCGGAGCGATCGACTCGGAAGCTCAGGATTCAACGGTAGAGCTCTGGGGGGAACGCGGTCAACAGACGCTTGCTGGCTTCCGCGTTGGAGTCGTAGGTCTCGGAGGCGTCGGTTCGCTCCTCGCCGAACAGTTAGCGCGTCTCGGCGTTGAAGAAACGGTCTTCGTCGACTTCGACTACCTCGAACGTGCGAACCTCAATCGGTCTTACGGCGCTACAGCTGATGATGTCGGTAAGCCGAAAGTCGAGGTGGCAAAGAAAGTCGCGGAGCGGTCGGCGACGAACCCGCGATTCACCGCACAGGCAGAGTACGGAAGCGTAGTCGAGGAAGACGAGGAGCACGCTTGCCTTCCACAACTACTCAACTGCGATGTCATCATCAACGCCGCTGACACGCACTGGGTTCGATTCCTCCTTGACGAGGTTTCGCATGCTCACCTCATTCCCGTTCTTGACGGAGGGACCGAGCTCATCCCGAATGACGAAAAGGATGAACTCGACATCGGGTCTAGATCGCTCATCTCCGCTACGGGGCCAGGACATCCCTGTCTTGAGTGTACTGGCCACTGGTTCCACGGAGATGAGGAAGAGGGCGTGATTCACGACAGAGAGCCAGATGCCGCCCGTGGAGCGGGATACGTCCAAGGTCTGGATGACGGTGAAGAGCTGGCAGATGATGGCGAAGGTGATGAGCGGGCGGCCTCCGTGGCCACGAACAACGGGCTCGTGGCATCACTCTTGGCCCTTCGTTTCCAAGCGCTTGCAGTCGGCATCACCTCACAAGCTCTCGTTGGCAGTCAGGAGTACGATGCTCTCTTTGGTACGGTTGGCTGGCAAGAAGATAGCAATAATGAAAAACGGATCTCGTGCAAGGAGGACTGCGCCCGGAAAGAAGCACTCGCACGGGGTGACCACTACGAGTTGCCGACTGAGCCCGATCCGACATTCCGGAAGGTCCTTGAAGAACACAGAGAGGGCGATCAGCAACGAGAGACCGCCGAACCGGATGATGAAGAGCAAACAGAGAGGGGCGTCTTTCAGCGCATTACTGCGTATGTCGCTCGTCTCGTGAACCGAAGCTCGAAGGAATCGTCTCAGTAGAGCGAAAAATAGACAATCACAACATACGATCACGTGAATCGAGAATCGTCCGTGGAGAAGACAATCGAGTGGCTTAGAAACCGGCCCTACTACGAGGGGCAAATCACCCATCAGGAGCGAACGCCAGGGGCCTCGGCCGAAACCTCACCAATCGATCTTGATCACCGGTTAGCGAGCGCACTCTCTCGTCACGATATCAACGAACTCTTCCAACACCAAGCGGACGCAATCGAAGTCGTCCGAGACGGAGACAATGTCGTACTCGCTACTCCGACAGCTAGCGGTAAGAGTCTCGCCTATACGGTGCCAGCACTCGAGCGCGCTCTTGATCACCACGGTAAGACGCTCTATATCGCACCGATGAACGCTCTGATTAACGATCAAAGAGATACTATTTCCAAGATTGCCGCAAGTCTTGAGGGGAGTCAGAGCGTCGACGTTGCGACATATACAGGACTACTGACGGACTCCGAGAAACGTGAAGTCTGGGCCCGCCAACCAGATGTTCTCTTGACCACCCCCGATATGATTCATAAAAGCTTGCTCCCATATTCTAAATCACCAAAACACTGGAAGTGGCTCTTCCAACAGCTCGAGACGGTCGTCGTCGACGAAGTACACGAGTTCCGAGGGATATTCGGAAGCCACGTCTCACTAATTTTCCGTCGTCTCTCCCGTTTGGCAGAGTACTACGATTCTACTCCCCAGTACATCTGCTGCTCTGCAACTATCGGGAATCCAATCGAACACGCAGCAGCAGTCACTGGACAGCAACCCAGCCAGTTCTCATTAATCAACGACGATGCCAGTGCGACAGGCCCTCGCCAGTGGGTATTCTGGAATCCACCGCTAAGAGAAGACGAGGAACTGGAGGCAGAATCGGCGACAGCCGATGGACCACCTTCAAATGCGGAAGGCAGTTCCGAAGCGAGCCCACCACCATCAAGCCCGGTTGAAGTACCCCACCACAACGAGATTATAGGCGGAGAGCGCCGTTCCCATCACCCAGAAACGGTGCGGTTGTTCTGCGATCTTGTTCAACGAGGGTATCAGACGCTCGTCTTCACACGGGCCAGACAGGGAACCGAGCAGTACGCAAACTGGTGCGATAGCAAGCTTCGAAAGCGTGGTGAACACGAGCTAGCGGACCAGGTTACTGCATACCACTCAGCACTCCAGGACGAACGTCGGACCACCATCGAGGCGGGGCTTCGCGATGGATCCATTCGAGGTGTCTGGAGTACGAATGCACTCGAACTCGGCATCGACGTCGGTAGTCTCGACGTCGTCCTTCTCGACGGGCATCCAGGAACAAGCATGAGCACATTCCAGCGCGCTGGGCGGGCAGGACGTGGAGAAAATCCGAGTCTTGTTGTCCTCGTAGCAAGCCCGAATCCGTTAGACCAGTACTGTATGGCGAATCCGGATCTCCTGTTCGACGGCGACCCTGAACAAGCAGCAGTCAACCCCGCAAACACCCAAATACTAGATGACCACGTCTGCTGTGCGGCTCAAGAGCTGTTCCTGCGCACCAGTGATGACACCTACTTTGGCGCTGAATATCCGGCGACTGTTGCGTCTCTTGATGACGCGGACCAACTAGAGCGATTTAGCTCTCGAACCGGTCCTCGGTGGAAGTACATGGGAGAGGACAGCCCGCAACACACGATGGACATCCGCTCTATCGATGATCGGCAAATCGAACTTTATGATCGACTGCGTGATAGGACACTTACCTCGCTGCCGTTTGGCGATGCGCTTCGTGATGCACACCCCGGTGCAATCTATCATCATCAAAAGGAGTCGTATCGTGTGACGGAGGCAGAATTCGATGCTGACCGTGTGCTCCTGAAGTCAGTGAACACGATGGGGTATACCCGTCCACTCACTGAGAAACGAATTACTATCGAAGAGGAGCTCAAGACGGGCGGTCTCGCCTCACAGGAGACTGTCTCTGTTGGATTTGCGGATCTCACCGTCGCCGAAGAAGTGACGGGATACATGCTCTATGACCACCCATCAGATGAGGACGGCGTCGAGCGGGCTTTCGACGAGCCGCTTCCTGAACGGACAATTCGCACCCGTGGGCTCTATTTCACAATTCCGCCGCAGATCGAGCAGGACATCAAAGCTGCGAGTGAGGAAGAGGACGGATTTCTCGCGAGTATTCACGCTTTGGAGCACGCACTGATCTCTTTGTTCCCACTCGAGATTCTCTGTGCTCGTCGCGACGTCGGTGGACTCTCGACCGAGTATCATCCACACACTGGATGGAGCACGATTTTCGTCCACGATGGTCATCCAGGTGGAGTAGGACTTACTCGAGAAGCGTTCGGGAAGCTGGAGACAATGCTTGAGCGCACGTTGGAAATGCTCTCTAGCTGTCCCTGTGAAGGCGGGTGTCCATCGTGCGTTCACTCGCCGCAATGTGGGAATGCGAATCGGACGCTAAACAAGCGGCTCGCAATCCGTCTTCTGAAGCAACTGTTAGAGGTTCCTGTTCAGCCATAGGGAAGACTATACTCAGTTATTTCAGTACTCTATAGATCCACTGGCTGGTGAGAGCATAGTGATTGATAGCTACCACGGACCCCCGCAGACCCACTTTTGAATTCGTCTAAGTCCCAAGATAGGGACATCGCAGAGTTGCTAGTCAGAAAGTATAAGCCAGAGGGTTACGATAGTGAGTGTATGACCAACACGCGAAACGAGGGACAACCTGCTGATAGCCAACCGGGCCAGGGGACAACCACCCACTGAGACATGGCGGGCGACCTTGGAGTACGTCTGCTTGCTCTCCGGTGTGACGCGCTAGTCGACGCTACGACGACCGCCATCGAAGATCTCGTCGATTACTTCGATGCGGATCTCATCTACATTGTCGAAGAAAAGTTGGATATGCGAACCGTAAGCACTGTCGAGCGTACCGCCTCGTGCCCGGTAATTTACACTCGGGGGAGCGCGGTTCACACTGAGACTGTTGACGGGATTACTGTGTCCATCGTCAGGTCGCTCGACTTCATTGGTGGAGCCTCTAGCGCCAGCGGGCAAGAGATTCCAGACGACGTCGACTACGTCATTTGTGATGAGATACAGACGAGCGCCGACTCGGTCTCTTTAGATGTCTCGCTCGATGGCCTCGAACACCTCGCTCGCTTCCAACACCGAACCGACCGAGAAGCGACGTTCCTCACCGGAGCCATGGAGGCTAGTTACGATTTCGTGTGGAAGGCCGACGTCGACGACGAGAGCGTTCGCCTTCCCGTCCGCGGGCTTGCTCCAACCCGTCGGCAAGGGGCACCCGAACTCGCCTGCCTTTCGCTTGATTCGGGTGGCCGCATCGCTTTGTCCACGACACCGGCGGATAAATTCGGCCTCCGAGCGCTCTCGGGTGTGGGCAAGGGAACCGCCCCGAAGCTCTCTCGGAATGGGTATGAGACGCGTGACGACGTCGCAGCCGCGACGGAACGCGATCTTCGTGAGGTTCGAGGTATCGGTGAGTCGAAAGCGCAGAGCATCCGCCAGAGCGCCCACGCGTTGTCCGAAGGATGCGTGATCCGTCTCACAGACGAAGCCGTCCCCGCAGCAGACTACAGTCCGCTGTTCATTGATATCGAGACTGACGGCCTCAACCCGAGTATCATCTGGCTCATCGGGGTCTACGACCCTGAAACAGACGAGTACGTGGACTTCATCGATACGGAACCGTCACGAGACAGCCCAGGGAAAGCCACCCGAGAGTTTGTTGCGTGGCTAGCCAGCGAGTACGATCGCACGTCCCTCATCGCGTGGAACGGCCACAACTTCGACTTCAAACACCTCAGCCGATTCATCCGAGGACACGCACCGGAGTACGCAGACTACTGGTCGGACTCCGTGTTCGAGTACGACCTGTTCGACTGGGCCGTGCGAAAAGACAACGCCATCCTCCCCGGTCGGACGAACCGGGTTGAAGACGTCGCTGAGGCTCTCGGGCATGGGCGCGACTCGGCTGCTGCCGCCGTGGATGGGAAATCACTGGCGAAGACCATCCAGCGGCTTCTCGTGTCTCCAGAGCGCGCTCGAAACGTAGACTGGGACACTGCACGGGCATACTGTGAGGCAGACGTCCGTGAGCTGGCTGCAGTCTACGAATCGATTGCTGAGGCGACACCTGGCCACAAGCGTGCCAGCGTTCCTGCTGATGAAAACACCACGCAGACCGGACTCATGGACTTCTAACAATGCACGACGACCACGATACCGACCACAGCCAGACAGACCTCACGACCAACCCGGAGGACAACACCAACAACGGTGACATCGATATCCAGACGGACATCCTCCAACTCACCGGCGAGGAGCTCGAGAGTACCTACCCGAATAACCGCTACTTCGGGCAGGTTCACGAGAACTTCGAGATTCCCGCTCGTGAGGAACAGACCGTTCCAGCTGAGGACGTGCTTCCGCCCAAGATCGCTCGAAACCTCGAATTCGACCCGTGGAGCCACCAAGCAGAGGCTCTCCAGGTACTCGACCGCGGTGACAACGTGTGTGTAGCGACCAGTACATCCTCGGGGAAGACGCTGGTCTACGGTCTTCACATCGCTCGTCAATACCTTGAGGATCCAGAGACGCGGTCACTTATCGTCTATCCGACGAAGGCGCTCAGTCGCGACCAGGAGCAAGAACTCAACGAGTTCCTTCGTAACACGCTTGGACTGGATATCAGTGTCGGCGTCTACGACGGTGACACGAAGAGCGAGGAAAAGTCTCGCATCCGCGATGAGTGCAACGTCGTAATCACGAACTTCGTCGGGCTGAATCAGTATCTGGAGAGTCACCACCTGTGGGCAGACTTCCACTCGAACTGCTCGCTAGTGGTTATCGATGAAGCCCACATGTGGACTGGCCTCGGCGGGATGCACGTCGCCTGGATCCTCCGACGCGCCCAACGGATCATCGATTACTACGGCGGCGATCCGCAGTACGTTCTCACGACGGCGACGATCGGCAATCCCACAGAACACGCTCTCGCACTCACTGGTGAGCCCGCGGCAGTCGTCGACGAAGACGGATCACCGCGAGGCATCCGTCACCTCGTGTTCTGGGACCCCCCCATGAGTGGTGACGACGGTCTCACTGACGACATTGACTCTCCGGCGCTGTCGAAGCGTCCTGCGACGGTCGAAGCCCCAGAAGTGTGGGCGCATATGTGCCAGAAGAACGTTCAGTCGCTCCTGTTCTGTGACTCGCGGAAGCTCACCGAACTGTCTGTCAACCGTGCGAAGCGGTTCATCACCGACCCGGAGAACCGATATCAGGGAAGACCGGACCTCGCATCCTACCATGCCGGACACGGCAAACAGTCCCGTCGGGGGACGGAGTACCAACTCAAGGAAGGACACCTCGACGGCGTCTCGACGACGAGTGCCCTGGAAGTCGGTATCAATATCGGCGGCGTCGATGGGACCGTCCTCATGGGCTATCCGGGGTCGCGCCAGTCGTTCTGGCAACGAATCGGTCGATCGGGCAGAGGAACACGAGATGCGCTCTCAGTGTTCGTTCCGAGCCACTCCACGCTCGACCAGTACATTCTCCAGCACCCGGAGTACGTCCTCGAAGAAGACCACGAGAGCGCCGTCGTCGACCTCGACAACAATCCCGTGTACCTCCAGCAACTCAACTGCGCCGCGCAGGAACTCCCCCTCACACGGGATGATGCAGAGGATTTCGGAGGCGAGGAACGACTGGAACGTGCCGTGGAGTACGGCCGACGTAAGGGCGACCTCGAAGGATCGCTCGATAGCGGCGTGATGTACGCCCATCGCGACCGCCCACAGGATGCGATCAGCCTGTACTCCTCCGGCGGAAACACCTTCGACGTCCGACTAGCTGGCGATGGATCGATTGACCACCAACCGATCGGCCGTGACCGGGCCTACAGAGACTACCACGAAGGTGCAACTGTTCTCCACCAGGGCGAGCAGTATCAGGTCGTCGAACTCCGAGAGGACATCCCACAGCCGTACATCTCGCTCGAGAAAGCGAATGTGAGCTATTACACACAGTCCCAAGGCCAGGTCAACATTTACGACACGGTCGTCGAGGACTCACGCGAGGTCGGACCGTTCACGCTCAACTGGGGGTATGGAACGGTATCTGTCCACTATAGCACGTACCTCAAGCGAGAAATCGGAAGCGGGGACGTACTTGAGCTGGGCAATGAAACTGGTGTGCCCCCGTTAGAAATGCGAACCCAGCTGTGTTGGGCCGAGACTCCCAACGACATCGAACGGGCGATGCTCAACAAGCACTCGGAGTACCACAATCCTGAATGCATCAACCTCCCACCGCGGCTTCACGGGTACCTTGGTGGGATTCACGCCGTCGAACACGCGATGATCGCCGTCTCGCCACTTGAACTGAAAGTCGATGGCGGTGACATCGGTGGCCTCGCAACGAATCGGCTTCCTGGAAATCCCGAGAAAAGTGGTTGGTTCATCTACGACGGTATCGAGGGCGGTCTCGGGTTCTCACGTTCGATTTACGAGCACTTCGAAGACGTCGCCCGGCGTGCCCACGACCTCATCGTTGATTGTTCGTGTGGCCGTGACGAAGGGTGTCCCGCCTGTACGATGGACGACCGCTGCGGAAACGACAACCGCCCGCTGTACTCTCCTGCAGCTGCGGACGTCCTCGAGCATCTGCTCGGTGATCAGGAGGAGGATGACCTCAACGAACACCTCCCAGAGACAGATAGCGAAGTGACCCCTGTTGAAGAACAGCGACCGCCTGCCTCGATCTCATAATCCCGAGTAAGCGGGGTCGATACTGTAGCCTCAGTTCTTGCAGGCCCGGTATGCTAATGTTTGCCAGCACGTTGTGTGAGGTCGCAGATGACCTATCCACGAACCCACGTCGAACACCGAAATCCGGATCACCACGAGGCAATCCACCCCACCCGTAATATCGGCAATTCCCACGTCGTTGCTGGAGAGTTTCTAACGTCGCGGTACCACGATGCCCTCCAAACAGTCCTTCATCCGCTCGGTGAGTCACTCAACACTCACGACCGTCACGCCCTCAACGATCTTGGCATCGTTCACGCCGACGGATCACTCAATGACCTCTCTCCGATCGTCCGAACCTACGTCAGCCTTGACGACTATTGGACTCGCACGCACCGAACGGCACTCAATGAATTATTTGCTGATCGACGTGCCCATGTGCTAGGCTGCTGCACACGTAATTTCCGCTCACAGTTCACGCGTCGTACACTGGAAATAGAGTCTGGGCGTGCCGATGCTGCGTTGGATACCACGCTCACTCCACTTCTTCAGAGCGGTTTCCTTTCCCAACCAGGTGGTGAGGAATCTTCCTACATCGTCGATGAGCACCACGCGTTATATCGACCTACTGAGCGGCTCTTTGACTCGCTTCTTGACCAAGCACCCGTTCTCTGTGAGCTCCTTCCTCCAAGTGAGCTCTAATCCTTTGAGCCCGTGCCCTGGTCAAGAATATTGGATATTAAGTTGCCGTCTGGACCGCAGGAAATCTGCTTCTCTACTGGAGTCAGAGATTCAGAGCAAACCCACCGCGAATTTCCCGGAGAGAGCCTGTATTTCTCTGCGATTTTTCTGATTAGAGGTTCTAGTTTCTCTAACTAGAGAAAACTATATACATCTACATCCACGATGTTGTGTTGAGTATTAGTCTTGAGAGAAAATGGCTACTACTCAAAACAGAGTGGAGGATTCAACGATGGCATACTATCCCGACCGGAATGACGACATCGCAGAGAAGCGCAAGCTAGCCAAGAACTTCCTCGATAATCCAACGCGTGACGCATTTGCGGAACTGGTGGCCCACGACGGCTTCTGGGCAACCGAGCCCCGGCGCAGTATCGACTACTATGTCGACGACATCGTATTCGACAAGCAGTCACCCGAGGAAGTCGCCAGCACTGTTGAACGAGCTCTCGAGGATTCGGACGCACTGGAAGATGTACTGGAACTCGATGGGTTCGGCTGGGCCACAGCGACCGAATTACTTCATGTCCTCGCCCCAGACACGTACGCGATTCTCAACAAGCGTGCAGTCGCGGGAATGGAGGCCCTCGGCTATGACGTACCCAACAGGCAGACGGCTTCTATTGAGGAATACTGGGACTTCGTCGATGATGTGCTGGAGGCGTACGAGGAGTATGATCTTCGGGCAGTAATCAACGAGTCCGAGTCGGCACCCGATGTTCCCGATGATGCGACCGATCTCGAGGCAGCCGATGCCGCGTTCAACGCCGACTACGACGAGGAAGCCTACGATATCGACCTGGAAGACCTACGGGAGGTGCAGACAAGCGGCAAGCAGCTCGATGTGCCTGAAGAACTGTGGGAGAGAATCAGAGAGAAAGTTGTGAGCGATCCGACTTACCGGGACGTCGAGGACTTTCTCTACTCTGCGGTGCGAAACGAGCTCAATCGAGACCGCTGACCGATCCCTCGATCATCGAGGAGCAAAATCCTAATCGAGCTTCGCTAGCTGTGATCTCCGACTGCAACTCAGTTATCACTAGTCATCGTTTAGCTCTAGCGCTAGCAAATCGCCAACTCGGCGTAATATCATAAGCCGACTCGCCCTGTAGGAAGGGATGAATGGGACTTCGAGATTTCCTTACCAACCACCTCGACGACGAACGCGCACAGGTCGCCACCGACGTATGGCCGAACCCTTACCGGGGTGACAACGGCTGGGAGTACCGCCAGCTCGTCCTCAAGCAGTTTCTCGAGCGCTCTGGCACGCCTCGTAAGCGGAAAGACGGCCGCCGCTACAGGAGCAACAACGAGAGTCGTCTTGATCGAGCGTGGGTTAGTGTGGCTGAGGGTATCGACCGAGACCCAGCCACCGTCCGCGAGGTCGTACTGCGCATGTACGACGGTGACTCCGGTAGCCATGCCGACGTGACCCATCGGTTCCTTGCCGACCTCGTTACCATCGAGGATCGCCTGAAGGAGTAGTACGTCGGAATATAGGAGCCAGATCGAGTGAGCAATTGGTCAAGATACTTTGGGGCGGCAGACGACGATCTGAACGATGATTAGACGACTCCTCCACGACCTCGGGTATGCTATCGCGCATGTTCTCTTCCTTGGCTCGAACACATCGGAATCGGTTGTTAAGCGACTTCGTGTCGCGTACCGCCTCGTCGGCGTCCGGATCGTCGAGACGCCACAGGTCGATTCGGTCGAACGGACAATCTTCCTGTGCCCATACCGGAATCTAGGTGCCACCTGGTTCGGGGGGAAGTGGATCTGTCACGACATCCTGGATCGTGTCGACGACGGCTACGTGACGTACCTCCGACGGCACAAAGGAATCGACTACCAGCGCCCCCGCGGGTGTACCGACCTCGCATACTGTGACGAATCCGAGTACTGTTACTCGGAGGTTTCCGAACTCGAGTAGTGACCGATGGACCAGTCCCCTCTCCGCGAGCGAATCACCGACCAGTTCTCTTACCGCGGCGAGCGAGCCGACATCTGGCGAGCCTTCGACCTTCTTTTGGACACCGACGCATTCCTCAATCTCGGCTACTCGGAGTGGTACCAGCCACACGTCTGTGGATCGAGTCAGCGCCACCTCGTTACGGAAGTCGGATCAAGAATCGCGACGCACCTGCCCGCCACGGGCGGAGTGCGTCTCCTCGATGTCGGCTGTGGACGAGGCGGCCCGGCGATTCACCTCGCCGACCGGTTCGGCTTCCGTGTTACCGGCCTGGACCTCGTCCCGTACAACATCGAGCGGGCAATTGAGAACGCACGCAGGAAGCGTGTCGAGACTGAGTTCGTTGTCGGTGACGCGACGCAACTCCCGTTCAGGACGGACTCATTTACCGCGTGTACAGCCATCGATGCGCTCGTCTATCTCCCTAACCGGAACAGCGTCTTCGCCACAGTCGCAGACATCCTTGAACCTGAAGGGGTCTTCGTCCTCTCCGATCTCCTGATGCAGTCCGACGTGAGCGCGACGGAACGAGCATTCGTCGACTCGTTTGCAGGCGCGTGGGATATGCCGTCATTAGGTACTGTCGAACAGTACAAAGCCGCTCTCGACGATACGAGATTTACTCTCAATGCGGTCGAAGACATCACAGGACACAGCGTCGGGCAATTCCGCAAGTGGACGACGTTGTACCTCCAGCTGCTCAGGAGTCCGATCCGGTCTATCGTTAAACGACAGTTACGAGCGTATGACCTCGATCCGTCGGTGATTACCGAGCAGGTGAGAAATGCACACTACGCGTTACCGTTCCTACAGCACGTCATATTCATTGCGAAGAGGTGAACCTGGCTTCCTTATTCACACAAACCGCGATAGAATCGAGCCATTACGTCGGCGTCTGAGCGTCCCACGGACGACTGGAGCGACCTGCGGGACACCCTCCACCCGCGTGTAATCGACGAGCTCGAATCGATCGTCGTCTCGAAACATCTCGTCCGTTTCGCGATTCAGGTGACAGCCGCCGGCGACAGTATGCCACGCTGGGGCGAGTGCGTCGTGGGCGACACCCACGGCACCCTCTCCGCGGACGTGTTCGAGGAACCGGAACTCGCCTCCTGGCTTCAGTACGCGAGCCACTTCGGAGAGCGCGGTGTCGAAATTGGGGATGGTGCAGAACACGAGTGACGCAACGACAACGTCAAACGAATCGTCTGCAAACGGGAGTGCTTCAGCACCGGCGCTTTCGATCTCTATGTCGAGCCCAAGCTTACGTGCTCGTTTGACCGCTTGCCGGCGCATGTGTGGGTCTGGCTCGATCGCGAATAGAGTGAGATTGCCACCATCAGCAGTGGCTTCACTGAAGTACGGAAACATCGCACCCGTCCCCGCTCCGAGATCCAGAACCGCCCCGGAGATCTTATCCACAAGATAGCGGCGGTGGTCAGCGAGCACAGTTCGCTCTGCCGGCTTCATCACCGGGTCGTACAGTCGGGCAAATATCGGGTGTGATGGGCCAGTCATTGGTGTTCTTTCTTCAAAATCCGGGTGTTCTTACCAGGTGGAGCAGTCCACCTGCTTCTTCCGATTAGTTGTGGGGAATTACTGGTCACAGATTGCCTCCCTTCGATCGGTCGGTCTGGTCCTGCTGTGACGGTTCGAGGTGTCTTCGGCCGAGGAACCGCGGAACCGATCTGCGATACTCCTCGTAGGCGTCTCCGTACTGCTCGCGGAGCCACGGTTCTTCTGCAAGCGGGGCGAGCAGAAACCAGACGATGCCGACGAGAGCGATGACAGTTGCCATCCACGATCCGGCGAGGACAGCGCCACCTCCGAGCATGGCGACGTATCCGACGTACTGCGGATTACGTGAATACCGGTACGGTCCCTCGGTGTTCAGGCGCCCTTCGAGACCGCTACTTTCCCAAACCCCGAGTCGCCACACAGCCCAAGTGGCCAACACAGCTCCAGCGAGCATTAACAGGAGGCTGATCCCCTGGACGAGCGTCGGCGGTCGGTACCAATTCCACCAGTCGAGATAGACCACGCCGAGGAGACCCCCGAAGTAGAGTAACCAGGCCGCCCAACCGATCAGTAACGTCCAGTCGCGCTCGCCGTGCGGCCAGAAGCGCCACGTCGGGCTACGAATACTGATGAGGAGTCCAACGACGAGGGTAGCACCGGCTACCAGCCCCACGCCGAAGAACAATGTCTTTACACCGGTCGTCGCGGTCATAGTCGGTCACGTGCGTTCTGTTACAGCCATTGCTGGTTACTGCTCCGGGGACTCGGAGCGAATGACACTGGCAACGTTGTCGAGTTGCGCCGAAACGTGAGCACTCTCGCCAGCCAAGTGGATCACCACGTCATCCAGAGCGAGGATTCCGACGAGTGCACCGTCATCAACAACGGGAATTCGTCTGGCGTGGGCCTGGTCCATGTGGTGGAGTACGCGCGGCAGTTCATCGTCGGCGTTCACGACGAGCGGGTCGGCGGTCATCACGTCTGCGGCGGTGATCTCTGTGAGGTCTCTCTCCGTCTCGAAGAGGTTGACGTCTCCCTCTCCGGCGAGCAACTTGACGGTGAGATCCCGGTCAGTGACAATACCGACCGGTTCATCGCTCTCGACGATGACGACGCTCCCGACGGAGCGATCGAACATGGTTTCCGCGAGTTCTCTAACAGTCGTGGCCTGACTTGCAGTGACCACATCCTCTCTAGCCAACTTCTCTATCCGCATCGGGAGGTCGGAGCGTTTCGATCCCATGGCACAACGTTCGACCGCTAGAACGAAAAATGGTAGCACACCGCGTACGTGGCGCTGTATCCGATGAAGGAGATTCTGCGATCGCTAGTCTGCCGGCCGCGCCTGACCCGGCGGAGATACACCCGGGAGACCTGGAACCGAGAGGTCGGTCCGGCGGAGTAACTGCGCGTTGATCGCGACGATGACGGTGCTTAGCGACATCAGGAGTGCACCGACGGCCGGCGAGAGGAGGATGCCGATGGGCGCGAGGACGCCCGCGGCCAGCGGGATGGCGAAGACGTTGTAGCCAGCGGCCCAGACAATGTTCTCCTGCATCTTCCGGTAACTCGCCTTGCTCAGTTTCACGAGGCGGACGACGTCCATCGGGTTATTTTGGACGAGAATGACGTCCGCGGACTGGACGGCGACGTCGGTCCCGCTGCCGATGGCGATGCCGACGTCGGCCCGCGTCAGCGCCGGCGCGTCGTTGACGCCGTCGCCAACCATCGCGACGAGTTTTCCCTGGTCCTGGAGTTCCTGAACCTTCTCGTCCTTATCCTCGGGCAGCACCTCAGCGAACACCGTGTCGATGCCCAGCTCATCGGCCACCGCGTCGGCCACGTCTTGGGAATCGCCAGTCAGCATCGCCACTTCGATGCCGAGTTCGTGGAGCGCGTCGACGACCCGGTAACTCTCCTCGCGGATCACGTCCGCCATAGCGAACGCGGCGATCAGTTCACCCTCACGAACCAGGTACACGACCGTCTGTGCGTTCTCACCGGCCTCTTTGGCAAAGGTCTGGAGCGTACCCGGAACGTCACTGTCGAGGTGATTCAGGAGGTTCGGGCCGCCGACGTATATCTCGTCATCGTCTACCATCGCCCGGACGCCCCGCCCTTTCATCGCCTCGAAGTCATCAGCATCGGGCGCGTCGATCCCCCGCTCGTCGGCTGCCTGACGGATAGCCCGCGCAATCATGTGTTCCGAGTCGCTTTCGACGGCTGCTGCTAGGGCTAGAGCGTCGTCCTCGTCGACGCCGTCGATGGTCTCCATCCCGACCACGCCGTGTTCGCCTTCGGTGAGTGTCCCGGTCTTGTCGAAGATGATTGCGTCGAGGTTCCGGGCTTCTTCCATGGCAATCCGGTCTCGGACGAGCATACCGTTCCGGGCTGCAAGCGACGTGTTGATCGCGACGACGAGCGGGATAGCGAGCCCGAGTGCGTGTGGGCACGCGATGACCAGAACGGTCACGACACGCTCGATCACCGTCGCATCGAACGAGATCGCGACCGTCCACGCAATCGCGGTCACGACTGCCGCCGCAACGGCGACGTAGAACAGCCAGCCCGCGGCGCGATCGGCGAGGACCTGCGTCTTCGACTTACTCTCCTGGGCCTCTTCAACCAGGCGCATGATGCCTGCCAGCGTCGTCTCGTCGCCCGTGGCGCCGATCCGAACGCGGAGACTCCCATCGCCGTTGACCGTGCCGCCGATGACCTCGTCGCCAGGTTCTTTCGAGACGGGTCTAGACTCGCCGGTGATCATCGACTCGTTCACGTCGGAGTCACCGTCCTCGACGACGCCGTCGGACGGGACACTTGCGCCGGGCCGCACGAGGACAAGGTCGCCCTCCGACAGCTCGCTCACCGGCACCTCCTCGATATCCCCACTTTCAGTGATCCGCTCTGCCGTGTCGGGCATGAGCTTCGCCAGCTCGTCGAGGGCGCTCGACGCTCGGCGTACGGAGCGCATCTCGATCCAGTGACCCAACAGCATGATGTCGATCAGCGTCACCAACTCCCAGAAGAATGCCGACTGCGTGGGGAAGACGACGCTCGCGAGGCTGTAGATGAACGCAACGGTGATCGCCATCGAGATGAGTGTCATCATCCCGGGCGAGCGATCCTCTAGTTCCGGAGCGGCCATCCGGAGGAACGGGACGCCACCATAGGCGAAGACGATTACCGCGAAGACGGGGTTGATCCACTCGCTGCCCGGGAACGCCGGCACCGTAAATCCGAGCCACCCCTGAAGGGTTTCGCTGTACAGAAGGACCGGGATTGAGAGAAGCGTCGAGACGAAGAAACGCCGACGGAACATCTGCTCGTGCCCCTCGTGCATTCCGCCGTGGCCGTCGTGACCGTCTCCGTGACCGTCCGCTCCGTTCCCCATCTCGTGCTCGGTTCGTTCGTGGATCTCCTCTTCGACTTTTTCGGCGTCTTCACCTTCCTCCTCGAGTATTCCCTGTTCGACCCGGTCGACCTCCCGGTCGTCGGCTATCTCATTCGGTTCGTCACTCACGCCGGGGTCGGAGTGATCGTGATGGGTGTGGTCGCCGTTGTCTGAGTGTTCGTGGTCGTCCATAGCTCATCGGTGTCTCTGAGAGTACGCGCCGGATAGTGATGGATGTAGGGGACAGGGAGTCAGGTGTGACGTGTGACGACAGTGCTTCAGGCGTGTGCCGTGTATCCAGCGTCTTCGACGGCTTGAACGAGTGCTGTGGTGTCAGCGTCACCATCGACGCTCGCCTGTTCGGCCTCTCGATCGGCAGTCGCGTCGGTCACGCCGCTCACCTCTCGGAGCGCTTCTTCGACTGTCTGCTCACAGTGGCCACAGGTCATTCCCTCGACGGTGATGGTCGATGACATACACGAATACATACGCTCCCCAGTCTTATGCGGATTTTCCCTTTGAACTAGTGGGTCGTGGGCGCCCCAAAACTTGGAAACTAAGCGTATCCCGCCGAGATGCTTTAGTCATTCGTCGCCGTTTGTACCACTATGCGCGACCTCGACGAAACCGACCTCGAGATTCTCCAGCTATTGATGTCGAACGCTCGTCGCCCGTACAGTGACATCGCTGATGCCGTCGGTCTCTCGGCACCGGCGGTATCGGATCGGGTGGCGAGACTGCAGGAGATGGGCATCATCAACCGATTCACGCTTGACGTCGATCACTCACACCTCCGGAAGGGCATTCCTGTGTTGCTGACACTGGACATCTCCTCTGACGGTACAGATATCGCATCACTCAAAGATGTCCTGCTCAACGAGGGAGCGGTCGAACACGTATTTACCACCGCTGAAGCCGATCTGGTCGTCTATGCGCGAGTCCCGGACAATGACGTTGCGAGCTGGCTCGACGATACACTCGAAGATGGAGCGGTCGCAGATTTCGGAGTGACGCTCCTAGCAGGCGCTGACTGGTCGCCGGATCTGGGCGGGACGGAGTTCGCCCTCACCTGTGCCCAATGTGGGAATACGGTCGATACCGAGGGGACAGCTGCTCGTATCGACGGGGAGTTGTATCAATTCTGTTGTCCATCGTGTGAATCCCGATTCGAGGAGAAATACGAACAGCTTCAGCAAGGAGCTGATTGATGAAGGAAGTCTGCTAGTCTGGTTTGGATTCGAAATTTCACATGCCCATTTCCCGAACATATGAAAGGGCAAACCGATTGAACAAGGGGACCGTATGAGTATGTAATGAGTCAGCGCCGAAGCCAAATCAACATCCAAGGGATGAGTTGCGCGAACTGTTCGCAGACCATCGCCGACGCCGTCAGGTCCCTCGATGGCGTCTCGGACGCGAACATCAATTTCGCGACCGACGAGGGAAGCGTCGAATACGATCCGGACGAAATCTCACTCGGCCGAATCTTCGATGCCATCGAGGACGCTGGCTACTCGCCGGTCACAGATTCGGTGAGCATCGGCATCACGGACATGACGTGTGCGAACTGCTCGGAGACAGTGCAGGACGCACTCAAGCGGACGCCGGGCGTCGTCAGCGCCGACGTGAACTTCGCGACCGACGAGGCACAGGTCACGTACAACCCAGCTGAAGCGGGTCTCACGGACTTCTACGACGCCATCGAGGACGCCAGCTACTCGCCCGTCCGCGAGGACGCTGAACCGGGAGACGGGTCAGGAGGTGACGTGCGAGAGGCCGCCCGACAGGAGGAGGTCCGTCGGCAACTCCGTCTGACGCTGTTCGGCGCCGTATTGTCCCTGCCACTGCTGGTGTTCATGGTCGACCACCTGCTGGCGCTCGGACTCGTCGGGGACGAACTCCTCGGCCTTCCGTCCGGATGGATCATGTTCGCGCTGGCGACGCCCATCCAACTGGTGCTGGGCTGGCCGTTTTACAAGAACTCCTACAAGGCGCTCGTTACGAACGGCCGCGCCAACATGGACGTCCTGATCGCGTTGGGCTCGACCACCGCGTACGTCTACTCCGTGGCGGTTCTGCTCGCGGTAGTCGCCGGCGGGCTGTACTTCGACACGGCCGCGTTCATCCTCGTGTTCATCACGCTCGGGAACTACCTCGAAGCCCGCTCGAAGGGGCAGGCTGGTGAGGCGCTCCGGAAGCTCTTGGAGATGGAGGCCGAGACGGCCACCGTGGTTGACGAGGAGGGGAACGAGGAAGAAATCCCCCTCGAAGACGTCGACGTCGGCGACCGGATGAAGGTTCGTCCCGGCGAGCAGATTCCGACCGACGGCGTCGTCGTCGACGGCCAGTCGGCGGTCGACGAGTCGATGGTCACCGGCGAGTCGGTCCCCGTCGAGAAGAGCGAGGGCGATGAAGTGGTCGGGTCGACCATCAACGAGAACGGTGTCCTCGTCGTGGAAGCGACGAAGGTCGGAAAGGACACCGCCCTCCAGCAGATCGTTCAGACGGTCAAGGAAGCGCAGTCGCGCCAGCCCGACATTCAGAACCTCGCCGACCGCATCTCGGCCTACTTCGTGCCCGCAGTCATCGCGAACGCCGTCCTCTGGGGCCTCGTCTGGTATCTGTTCCCCGAAGTCCTCGCCGGGGTCGTCGAGTGGCTCCCACTGTGGGGGCTCGTTGCAGGCGGCCCCGTCGCGGCCGGCGGCGTGTCGGTCTTCGAATTCGCTGTCATCGTATTCGCGTCGGCCGTGTTGATCGCCTGTCCCTGCGCACTGGGATTGGCGACCCCAGCCGCAACGATGGTTGGGACGACCATCGGCGCACAGAACGGGGTCCTGTTCAAGGGCGGTGACATCCTTGAGCGAGCGAAGGACGTCGACACGGTCGTCTTCGACAAGACCGGGACTCTCACGAAAGGCGAGATGGAGCTGACCGACGTCGTCGTCTTCGACAGCGATGGACAGCCCGTCACAGACGGCGGGGATCCCGCTACCGATGGGGGCCAGCTAACCGCACAGGAGCGCCTCAGCGAGGACGACGTGCTGCGGCTCGCGGCCACCGCCGAAAGCGGAAGCGAACACCCGCTCGCCCGTGCCATCGTCGACGGTGCCAAAGATCGCGGTATCGACGTGACCGACCCCGATAGCTTCGAGAACGTCCCCGGTCACGGCATCAAAGCGACCGTCGGTGACAGCGAGGTGCTGGTCGGCAATCGGAAACTCCTCCGTGACAATGGAATCGACCCCTCGCCCGCGCAGGAAACGATGGAGCGCCTCGAGAACGAGGGGAAAACAGCCATGCTCGTCGCCTACGAGGACGAACTGGTTGGAGTGGTCGCTGATGCCGACACGATCAAAGAGAGCGCGAAGAACGCCGTGAGCCAACTACAGGAGCGCGGTGTCGACGTGATGATGATCACGGGCGACAACGAGCGCACCGCCCGCGCCGTCGCAGAGCAGGTCGGCATCGCTCCCGAGAACGTCCGTGCGGAGGTCCTCCCGGAGGACAAATCCGACGCCGTCGAGGCCATTCAGGACGAGGGGCGCAAAGCGATGATGGTAGGCGACGGCGTCAACGACGCCCCCGCACTGGCTGTCGCCTACGTCGGGACCGCCATCGGGAGCGGGACGGATGTCGCCATCGAGGCGGCGGACGTGACGCTGATGCGTGACGACCCGCTCGACGTGGTGAAAGCCATCCGTATCTCGGACGCGACGCTCGCGAAGATCAAGCAGAACCTCGTCTGGGCGCTCGGCTACAACACCGCGATGATACCGCTCGCGTCGCTCGGGCTGCTCCAGCCCGTGCTCGCGGCGGGCGCGATGGCGTTCTCGTCGGTGTCGGTGCTGTCGAACAGCCTGCTATTCCGGCGGTACACGCCGGATCACGATTACGAGCTGCTCGGCCGACTCCGCTAATCAACCAACTCAGAGCCATCATGTCCACCGCATCCCGCCAAATGGTTCGGACGTATCTCGTCAAGGCAGTCAGTGCCGAGCCTACTTCTCTCCGGGCTGGTGAACTCACCAGCAATCTCGACGGCCCACTCACGGCCGTCGCACAGCAGCTGGGTCGACTCCAAGAGGACATCATCGGCGTGTCCCTCGAACACTGGGGCCGGTCGAAGAACGCCACGCGGCATATCGAGGCGATTGACTCATGAATGCGACCAACACGATAACGCGTCAGTACGGTGCAGCGATCGCGCTCGTCTCCGGCCTATACTCGCTGATCTCCGCGACGGGTGGCACTGATATGATGGGGTCGAACAGCGGCCTCCTCATGACCGTTCTCGGTATCATCGTTGTGATTCACGGTGTGGTCTTGCTGACGCCCTACGCCAGCAGGCTCGGAAACGCGAGCGGGCCGCTGATGATCGGGTACTCGCTGGTGATGTTGCTCAATCAGGGCCTCGTCGGTACGACTGGAAGCATGAACTGGGGGATGGGCGGAGGCATGGGTTCCGGTATGGACAGCGGGATGGGATCTGGCATGACTGCTGGGATGGGCTGGGATCTCGGCATGGTCGCGCTCGCCGTCCTGATGTTAATCAGTGGTGTCATAATGACGAGTCGACGCGATACCGAAGCCGGAATGTGAATATGCGGTCAGCGTTCGAATGAGGTGTGGTACCTCGATTTGTTACAAATCTGACTCACACGCTGTCAGCCGAGAAGATATCCTGCCCAGGGATACCGTTCGATCAGCGGAACGCCACCAATCGCGTATTGTTTCATCAGCGGGGTTCTTCGTAGTGTCCGGAGAAGACGGCTCTCTGGAGAGGGGAGGCTATTCCTCAGTGAGTAACCGACGGAGCACCAGATGAAGGATTCCGCCATTTTCGACGTATCGAACGGCTGCAGGCGTCCCAACCTGTGGCGTAACCGGGAATTCGACGGTCGAGCCATCGGCACGTTCTGCGACGACGGTGAGATCGTCGTTCACGTCGAGGCCGTCGTCGAGTCCGTGAATCGCGACCCGTTCAGAGCCGTCGATGCCGAGCGACTCCCAGGAGTCGCCGTCGGCGAACTGAAGCGGGAGGACACCCATGCCGACGAGGTTGTCACGGAAGATGCGCTCGTAGCTCTCCGCGATGGTTGCGCGAACACCCAAGAGATCAGTCCCCTTCGCGGCCCAATCGCGGCTCGACCCGGTGCCGAGTTCCTCGCCGGCGAACACGACCAGCGGCGTGTCGTCCTCGCGATAGCGGCGGCTCGCTTCGAAGACGGTCGTCTGTTCCCCCGTCGACTGGTGAATCGTGTAACCACCCTCGACATCGTCGAGCATCTCGTTCTCGATGCGAACGTTGGCGAAGGTGCCACGCATCATCACCTCGTGGTTGCCCCGGCGAGCGCCGTACGTGTTGAAATCGTGGGGTTCGACGCCCTGTTCAACGAGCCACTCCCCGGCCGGTTGATCGCGAGAGAACGGTCCCGCTGGGCTGATGTGGTCGGTCGTGACCGTATCACCGAGCAGCATCAGCGTGCGGGCGTCTTCGACGTCTGCGACGCCGGGCTTCTCCAGCGGGAAATCCCTGAAGAACGGCGGTTCGCGGATGTACGTCGAGGAGTCGTCCCACTCGTAGACGTCACCGGTCGGTGCGTCGAGCGCCGCCCAGCGCTCGTCACCTTCGAACACTTCGGCGTACTTCTCTTCGAACATCGAGGAATCGACGCTGTCGTGGACCGCCGCGTGGATCTCGTCGGCGCCGGGCCAGATGTCTGAGAGGTAGACCGGATTGCCGTCGTCGTCGGTGCCGAGCGGATCGTGTTCGAGATCGATATCCATGCGCCCGGCGAGTCCGTAGGCGACCACGAGCGGCGGACTGGCGAGGTAGTTCGCCCGAATTTTCGGGTGGATTCGTGCCTCGAAGTTCCGGTTGCCGGAGAGGACGCTCGTCGTCCAGAGGTCCTCGGCGTCGATCGCGCGTTCGATCGGCTCGGGAAGCGGCCCAGCATTTCCGATGCAGGTCGTACAGCCGTAGCCGACGACGTTGTAGCCGAGGTCTTCCAGATAGGGGAGTAGTCCCGAGGCTTCGAGGTATTCGGTGACGACCCGACTGCCCGGTGCAAGACTCGTTTTGACGTACGCCGGGACTTCGAGCCCTCGTTCGACAGCGTTGCGGGCGAGCAGCCCTGCCGCGAGCATCACGGACGGGTTCGACGTGTTCGTACAGCTGGTGATGGCGCTGACGACGACACTACCGTGCCCGATCTCGGTCGACTCGCCGTTCACGTCGACTTCGACTCGTTCAGTGAGATCGCCGACGTCCGGTTCCGGAAGATCGGGGTCGGGTCGGTCGTCGTCGGAACCGCTGCTCTCGCTGATCCATCGTGTGATCGCATCTTCGTCGATATCGTCGAGTTCGTCCTCGAATTCGCCGTGGACCAGTCCCCGGAAGTGCGTCTTCATGTCGCCCATCGGGACGCGATCCTGGGGGCGTTTCGGCCCGGCGAGGCTGGGAGTGATCGTCGAGAGGTCGAGTTCGACCGTCGCGGTGTACTCGGGGTTCTGTTCACCGAACAGCCCCTGTGCGTCGAGATATTCGCGAACGAGTTCGATGTGCTGCTCGTCGCGGCCCGTGAGTTCGAGGTACTCGAGCGTTGCTTCGTCGACGGGGAACATACTGATGGTCGAGCCCTGTTCGGGCGCCATGTTCGCGATAGTCGCCCTGTCTGGAACGGTGAGATTCGATACACCAGGGCCGAAGAATTCGACGAACCGGTCGACGACGCCGACCTCCCGAAGCTGCTCAGTAACATGAAGGACGAGGTCGGTTGCGGTCGCTCCCTCGGGAAGTTCGCCGGTGAGCCGGACCCCGACCACTTCGGGGAGCTTCATCGTGATCGGCTGGCCGAGCATCGCGGCTTCAGCTTCGATGCCGCCGACACCCCAGCCGACGACCCCGATGCCGCCGATCATCGGCGTGTGGCTGTCCGTCCCCACGAGCGTGTCCGGCAGGAGCCACTCTTCCCCATTCTGCTCGCGGGCGTGGACAACCCGCCCGAGGTACTCGAGGTTCACCTGGTGGACGATTCCAGTCCCCGGCGGGACGACGCGGAAGTCGTCGAACGCCTGTTGGGCCCACTTGAGGGAACGGTACCGCTCGCCGTTGCGCTCGTACTCCAATTCGACGTTGCGCTCGTAGGCGTCCTCGGAGCCGAAGTAGTCGACCTGCACGCTGTGGTCGATCACGAGGTCGCACGGGACGTCCGGCTCGATGATGGTTGGATCCTTGCCCTTGCGATCGACCGCTGATCGGAGTGCTGCGAGGTCGACCACGGCAGGGACGCCGGTGAGGTCCTGCAGGACGACGCGGGAGGGCGTGAACGGGAGTTCGACGTCTGGGACGTCGGGTTCCCACGACGCGGCGTTGCGAACGTCCTCGGCGGTTATCGTCTCCCCGTCGACGTTGCGGAGAACGGACTCGAGGAGAACGCGGATACTGACGGGGACCTGATCGAGTTCGCAGAGCCCCTCCTCTTCGAGGACTGTGAGGTCGGCCATCTTGTAGGAGGTGCCGTCGAACTCGAATTCGCGAATTGCGTCGAATGGAGATGGTTCGTTCATACCTTGTCCTACGGTGACGTGGCTCTTGAATCGTCTCCCCCATGGACGGGGTGACGATGTGGACGGTCACATCTATCGGTTGAAATGTGAATGTCGGTGTACATAAGTCGGTTGACAACTGATTCTACTACGAACTCGTCCCCGGCGGCTTCGATTTCTCAGGTGCCGCTGATTCGATGCGGTCCTTGAAGAAGACGAGTTCCTTGTTCGTGTGATCGTAGAGTTTCGCCTTCCCATCGAGAGCGGTCGTGAACACCCATTTCAGCGCCCGTCCCCGTCGATTGTTCGGGAAGTCCATCCAGACGGCATGTGACATCCGAGTCCCGTCTTCAGTCTCTTCGAGTCGGATGGTCCCTCCTTCGGGAATCCGAACGGTGACGAGTCCTCGAAGGAGCGGGTAGTACGCAGTCCCCGTCCAGACCGCCACGTTGGGATGGTCGATATACTGGAATCGGCCATGCAGGTCGGCGTACATCCCGGCGACCTCTTCGGCCTGGTGGAACGTTGCGCCCTCTCGGGGACGGTTATCGGGCGTGTCGTATTCGAGCCCATAGTGTTCCTCGGGGTTCGACGCCGTCCAATGGACTGGGTCGGTTACGTACTCCCAGATCTCCTCGGACGATGCGTCGATGACGATTTCGGCTTTGTCGGTGACGTACATGGATTGACTCCCTGATTTATGATGCGAAGCCGTTGTAGAGCCACGCGAAGGCGTACATCAAGACGAAGCTGATCACCGCTGCCTCGACCATGCCCGCCACTGTCCCGACGACGGTCGGTTCGAAGAACAGGTGCCACTGCTCCATCGCTTCGACTGCGCCCTCGTAGACGCCGATCGCTCCGAACACACCAAGGAGGAGCATCGCGACGGCAGAGACGACTGCTGCTGCGCCCGCCAGTGCCAACGAATCGAGGTGCATCACGTTGGTCGTGGAGTCCATTTCGTACCCGTCTTGGTTTGTGGTAGCAGTGCTCATAACTAGAGATACGCTCTACTCCTTCAATCGGGTTTCTCTTACAATTCGAAAGGGAGCGATCCCTTGGTAACACGGAGCAAGAATATCGTGTGGGAAACAGCGGTATAACCCCCATATCTGTGTGGCCGGTCCGTCGGAAGACCAAGGAGCAACCACCGACTGGAATCAGTGACACGCAAAAATTGATGAGCACGAACGCCGCCCTCGAACGGTTGACCACATCTAATAGCAGGAGTCACCTTTGAAAGCAAGATTTACTCCGCCCACTCCCCCGGTTTCTTAAGAACAAATAACAAAACAGATGGCTGCGATAGTCTAGATATGCAAGCCGCCCTCGTTGACGGAATCCTCGAGTCGTTGCGGATCGGCGTCGGCTTCCTCTGGACGGCGGCCTGGGCGATCATCATGGGGCTCGTCATCACGAGCCTCGTTCAGGTTTACGTCTCGAAAGAGCGGATGGCCAACGTACTCGGAGAGGGGAATCTGAGTGGCCTCACGAAAGCAACCGTATTCGGCGCGGCAAGTAGTGGGTGTAGCTTCGGCGCGGTCGCCATTGGGAAGGGGCTGTTCAAGAAGGGAGCGCACACGGTGAACTTCTTCGCGTTCATGTTCGCCTCGACGAACCTCATCGTCGAACTCGGGCTGATGATCCTCATCCTCCTCGGCTGGGAGTTTCTGGTTGCAGAACTCCTTGGCGGCGTCATTCTCATCGCCGTGATGGCGGTCCTCGTTCATCTGACGCTCCCAGAGAACCTCTTCGAGCAAGTGCGGGAGGAACTGAATCAACGCGACCACGATCAAGGGATTACTGAGGACCCGACCTGCGGGATGGAAGGCAAAGACGAGTACTCGCTGGTGACTGACGGGGGCGAGACTCTGGAGTTCTGTTCAGAAGGTTGCATGGAAACCTACCAGCAGGAAGCCGCAAGTAGCGGCGGGTGGCGCGACGAACTCCGCTCGTGGGGCGGGTGGTACAAAGTCGGGAATCAGTATCGCAAGGAGTGGTCGATGATCTGGACGGACATCATCGCGGGCTTTCTCATTTCGGGGTTTGTCATCGTCTTCGTTCCGCAGTGGGTCTGGAACACGCTCTTCCTCCAGGGCGATGGATTGTTGGTGAGCGCAGAGAACGCCATCATGGGTGTCGCGATCGCCGTCATCAGCTTCGTCGGGAGCATGGGGAACGTTCCCTTTGCGGTTGCGCTCTGGGGCGGCGGCATCAGCTTCGCCGGCGTCATCGCGTTCGTCTACGCCGATCTCATCACCATCCCCGTCCTGAACGTCTACCGGAAGTACTACGGCTGGAAGGTGATGCTGTACATCCTCGGTATCTTCTTCGTGACGATGGCGTTCACAGGCTTTCTCATGGAGGAACTGTTCAGCGCTCTCGGTATCGTCCCGAATCTCGCTGGCGGGGAGACAGCCTCCGAACAGACGTACTTCAAACTTAACTACACGTTTTACCTCAACATCGTCGCGTTCGCGCTCTCTGGCTTTCTCCTCTACGTCTACCGACGTGGACTCGGTTCACCCGGCCAGTACCGCGACCCCGTCTGTGGGATGCGAACCGACGATAGCGGGCCGAGTCTCACCCACGACGGCGAGACGTACTACTTCTGTTCGGATCAATGTAAGCGATCGTTCGAGAAGCACCCCTCCAAATTTGCACAGCAACACCCACAGGTTTCAGGATTGGGAGGTTCCCAGAACCATGAACATCACTGACCGCTATGTCTCGATAACAAGTATCGCGGCTAGGCAGCCCCGGGTATTGCGTTGGACAATCAAAACTGGTACACTGATGTCTCGCGAACTCTCATCCATGAGCAGGTATTTCGGTGGATCGAGGTGGGAGAAATGAATCGACGGCGAGCAGATACAGTAGTCGGTGGCTTGGTCGCCGCCGTCCTCGTCGTCGGCGGTGTGCTCAGCTGGCAAGCATATCAGCAACAGCAGGCCTTCGACCAGATGGGATCGATGATGGGCACGTCGATGGGGTCCGTTCACGGAACGAATCCACTCTGGTACGTCCTCGGAACCTTCCTCGTCTCGGCTGTCATCGGTGGGGGGTATCTCGTGATTCGGGATGAGATCACCAGCATAGACGTAACCGACCGCTCACAGAATGAAATGGCGAATCCGACCGATCCGGAGGGTGACGAATCGCCGGAGGGAACCACCCAACCAGACGGGGCTATCAATCCAGAGTCTCAGCCACAGGCTCGTGTGTTAGACCTCTTGCCGGATGATGAACGCCGTATCCTCGAACCAGTCATCTCCTCGCCCGGCATCACACAGATCGAAGTACGGGATCGCTCTGACTTTTCGAAGAGCAAGGTGAGCCAGACGGTGAGCGCTCTCGAGAAACGCGGCCTCCTGTACCGCGAGCGCCAAGGGCGGACGTATCGCATCTACCCGAGCGACGACTTACAACAGAGACAGGCGAACTAGCAATCGCTACTGCAGATCCAGAACTGTTTGGAACCGTGGTCGTGGGTGCTTGCACTGGAGATGAGCGACATTCGTGTATCACCGTCCACACCAGGAGGCCAATCCTCGACTCCCAGAAAAGGAAGGCTATGACCCCTACAACGCTCTCCCGTCGCCGTATAATTGGATCGAGTTCCATCGCGGCCGTTGGCTTCTCAGGCTGTCTGAGCCCAGGCCATCAGAACCTCGCGTTCCCGCACGATGTGCCCGCACTCTTCGACGCCTTCTGGCGACCAGACATGGGATGACCCCGCAAGGGCAAGCAGGCCGATGAACTAGAAGGGCCTCGTACGGTGACGTCCAATGTCACTTGCAGAAACAGTCTCCAAGATCGATCATCTGAGCGAGGAAGAGCGCGAGTGCATCGAGATCTGTAACGAAGCCACTGAGGTCTGTGAGTGGTGTGCCGACGAGTGCCTCGGCGACGAGGAGATGGAAGAGTGTGCTCGGCTCTGTCGCGACGTCGCGGACATCGCGTCGCTGCACGCCAGATTCATGGCTCGCAACTCCAACTACAGTACGCAATTGGCCGAAGCCTGCGCCGGTGCCTGTGAGGAGTGTGCCGAAGAATGTGAGCGTCATGATGCCGATCACTGCCAGGTCTGTGCCGAGGTCCTCACGGAATGCGCCGAGAGCTGTCGGAACATGATGAGTGCCTAACCGACGCCCGAATAGCGCACGAATTAGCACCGTTGCGACGCTGTTTTTTGGCTACAACCGCTGTATCGAGGGGACCCGAAATCCTCGCACAGAGGACAGCCGAACGCGGTTAGAGTTCCGGAACCGACGTGAACAGCAGGACGACCGCGTTCACGGTCAATAGCCCCAGTACGACCCACTGGAAGATGCGTTCGGGGATGTTGTCGAAGATGTACACGCCGATCCAAGAGCCGACGAACACCATCGGAATGGCGACGGCAGCCTCGATCATCAGCGGCATCGTCACGTCTCCCGTGTAGGTTAGACTCCCGAGGCGATACAGCATGAGCGTCCCGAAGAAGGCGGTGAACGTGGCCTTCATCTCCTCGTCGCTCCAGAACCCGCTCGCCGACATGAAGGCCCCGTAGACGATCATCGGCGGGCCGGGAACGGCGACGGCGCCGCCGAAGACTCCGGCGAGCAGCCCGGCCGTCGCGCCAATTATCTTCCCCGGTCGGTAGTCCTTCTCCTCGATCCAGTCCGTAACGACATCGAGTTGCTGGGTCGCACCGACGACGATGACAGCCAGCACGAGAACTGCCCCGATGGCGACGCGCATCTGTGCCGCGTCGAACCCACTGAACACGTAGATACCGAGCGGCATCCCGACGACGAGCCCAGCGACAGGGACAATCCACTTCTCCCAGTCGAACGCGTCCCGGACGCTCCACCAGACGCGGGCGTTGGCCACCACCGCCGTCGCCGTGAAGATGATCGACGCGCTCGAGGGCGACCGAAACAGCGGCATTATACCCATCGACACCTGTGCGAAGCCGAACCCAGCAATACCGTGAACGGCGGCCGCGAAGAGGATGACGACTGCAGACATCCCCGTCGTTACCCAGTTAGCTGTCATCGAGACCACCTCGACGTTCGAACAAGCGCGTACATCTCTGCTCGGCCAATACTACGGCCTTCTCCCTTAGGCAAGTTCTCCCTAATAAGTGTAAGGCCAGTGTCTCACTCATCCTTCGCACCTGCCACTAGAACGCACTACGAGATTGTTTTGCAAACCGAACTCGACCGGTCTAGGCTTTCAATCGACTATGTAGCCGATAGCGAACCTATACGTAGTTTTGTGCGGTCTTTCGAATTTCAACCACAACTTATGAACAGCCAACGGTCGTATCTACAGTCGCGTCACGATGAACCAGGACGAGACATCCGTCGGCGAGTGGCAATCCCTAGACGGTGACCCTGCGCGTGACAGCGCAGGCGACCCAGACGTCGTCTTCGCGCACGTCAGCGACCTCCACGGACAGCTCACGCCACGCCACCAGGTCTACTACGACAACCCAACGTCGAAACCGAACTTCGAGTTCAGAAACGACGACCGCATCATCAAGCGCGGTGGCGGGGTTCCCCTGCTCGCGGCCAAACTGGACGAACTCCGCGAGGACGACGAGGTCTGTACCCTGATGAGTGGTGATACGTTCCATGGCTCCGCCGTAACCACTTACACCGACGGGCGGGCAATGCTTGAGCCCATCAACGAGCACGTCGCGCCCGACGTCTATGTCCCCGGGAACTGGGATTACTCGAACGAGGCCGCCGAGGACGGCAACTTCGTGGAACTGATGGACGAACTCGACGCCATGGTCCTCGCGAACAACCTCTACGACTGGGAGACTGACAAGCGGCTGTACGACGCGTACAGCATCCTCGAGGTCGGTGGACTCTCTGTAGGCGTCGTCGGCATGACGAACGTCTACGTCGACCGGATGGCTCCTTCGTTCTGGGAAGGGAAGTACCGCTTCGGGAAGCATCCCGCGCTCCTCGAAGAGTCCGCACAGGCCGCCCGCGATGACGGCGCGGATGTCGTAGTCGCAGTCACCGAAATCGGCCTGCCGTGGATGGTCCAGGCTGCGAAAGACTGTGCGAGCGTGGACGTGATGTTCAGCGCGCACACCCACGAGTATACGTACGAACCTATCGTCGTCGAGGAGACCGAAACCGTGGTCGTCGAGTCCGGCATGGGCGAAGCGCTCGGCCGTGTCGACCTCCGAATTCGAGACGGGGAGATACAGTTCAGACACCACCTCTACTGCCTCACCGAGGACGGCGAGTACACGCCGGACCCGGACGCCGATGTACAGGAAACCGTCGAGTCGGTGCGTGCACCGTTCTTCGAAGAAAATCCAGAATTCGAGCGTGGAGCCGGCACGCTCGAACGCCCCCTGGATACGACCGTCGGGCAGACGGACACGCCGCTCTACCGGCAGTCGTTCCTCGAAAGCGCCTGGAACACGCTGTTCAATGACGCACTTCAGGCACACTTCGACACCGACCTCGCCGTCTCACACGGGTTCCGGTACGGGACCGCTATCCCACCCGGCGAGATCACGCTCGGCGAACTGTACACGTTCTTCCCGATGACGACGCCCGTCGCCTGCGGCGTCGCCTACGGCCAGCAACTCACGAGCCACATGGAGGAGTTCCTCGAGGACAACTTCACGCCGTACCCCTACGACCAGGAGGACGGCCGCGTCCGAAATTTCTCCTCGAATGTCGAGGTGACCGTCGACCCGACCGCCAAGGGGGGCCGTCGCCTCGTCGAGATGCGAATCGACGGCGAGCTGGTCGACCCGGAGGAGACGTACTCGGTGGCGACGTTCCGCCGTCCTGGCGACCCAGAACGTGACCTCGGCAACTGCGGGTTCCCGTTCCAGGACGTCGAGGTCGACGACGGGACGATACCTGTCGACGTCATCGTCGAGTACCTCGAAGAGCACTCACCAGTCGACTATGAGGTGATGGGGCTGGTCGAGACTGCAGACGACGGCGGTCGGGCACAGAACACGCCCGCCG
This sequence comes from Halorussus salilacus, assembly GCF_024138125.1. NCBI lineage: Archaea > Methanobacteriati > Methanobacteriota > Halobacteria > Halobacteriales > Haladaptataceae > Halorussus > Halorussus salilacus. Next base: position 41,475 of record NZ_CP099995.1, on the reverse strand, counting down.
ACGGGCCGTATCCGTTCATCCAACCGGGCGTCGACTACCGGGACGGAGAGGCCTACTGCGAGACATCCATGATTCCCCGTGGGAACGCTTTCCCCGAAGAAGGGCGTAATCGAACGCGCTAGATAGCGACGGTACTCGCGACGGATCCAACGAACGGCGAACGGACACTATACAGGTGAGATACGATGGTCAAGAACATTACCGCGGAACAACTCGCGGACAAGATCGACGCCGACGAACAGTTCACGCTCATCGATGTGCGTCCCGAAGACAGCTTCGAGGCCTGGCACGTACGCGACGCAACTAACGTTCCGTATGACCCTGACGAGGGGTTGAGCGAGGACCAACTCGATGAGGTGAACGCACTGGTCGACGGCCAGCCGGTCGTCGCTATCTGCGGGAAGGGTTTGACGTCGACGCCGTTCGCGTTCGACCTCGACGAGCGCGGGTACGACGACGTCTCCGTCGTCACAGGCAGCATGGAGGAGTGGAGCAAACTCTACGAGGCCGTCCCCATCGAGACAGCCAGCGACGACCTCGTCGTTCGGCAGGTCCAGCGGCGGGCGAAGGGCTGTCTCGGCTACGTCGTCGGCTCGAAGGAGGCGGGAGAAGCCGTCGTGGTCGACGCAACCAGACAGACCAACCAGTTCAAAGTCGCCGCCCAGGACGCCGGGTTCTCGATCACACGCGTGCTCGATACGCACGTCCACGCCGACCATATCTCAGGCAGTCCGGCCCTCGCCGACGAGATCGGCGTGCCCTACCACCTCGGCGAAGCAGCCAGAGAGCGCGATGTCGAGTACGAGTACGAACCGCTATCGGATAGAGAAGTCATCGAAGTCGGCGACGTCGAGATCGAGGCGCTCCACACCCCCGGCCACACCTCGGAGATGATGAACTACCTCCTCGACGGGGAACTCCTGCTGACGGGCGACACGCTGTTCGTCGACTCCGTCGGACGGACGGAACTCCAATTCGGGGAGGACGATGCCTCGCGTGGAGCGGAACTGCTGCACGACTCGCTCCACGAGACGATCCTCGACCTCCCGGACGACACGACGATTCTGCCGGGCCACCTCACCGTCACGAGCGACGGGCGCTACGAGAACGGCTCGCCCGGCGAACCCCTCGATGCCCGACTCGGCAATCTACGCGAGAAACTCGACTTCCTCGGGCTCGACCGCGAAGCGTTCATCGAGCGATTAACCGAGGATGCCCCGGAGAAGCCCCCGAACTACGAGACAGTTATCGCCATCAACACCGGCAAAGAGACCGTCGACGACGAGGGCGAGGCGACAGAACTTGAACTGGGTCCGAACAACTGTGCCGCATAGAGAACAACGGTCGCTCTCGCGCCGCAGGCTCCTCCAACTGACAGGGGCAACCACCCTGGGAGCGCTCGCGGGTTGTGCCGGCCAGTTCCCGGACACCGACGATGGTGAAGGTCGTGAGGTGACGCCACGCTCGACAGTGACGGCCGAGCCAGATACATCCGTCAGCCTCACTGCAGCGTCCGGGACGATTCGACCAGCGCCCGATACATCGACGGCTAACTGGATGTACGAGGGTCAATTTCCGGGGCCGGAGCTACGCGTTCAGGAGGGCGACGTGCTCAGCGTCGAACTGACCAACGACCTCCAGGAGGAGACGACGATTCACTGGCACGGGGTCCCGGTTCCGAATCCGGTCGATGGCGTGCCGAACGTGACGCAAGAGCCGATCGCTTCCGGCGACACGTTCACGTACACCTTCCGTGCCGAACCCGCCGGGACGTACTTCTATCACAGCCACGTCGGACTCCAACTCGACCGGGGATTGCTGGGGCCACTGATCGTCGAAGAATCCGACCCACACGTCGAGTACGACCGCGAGTACGTCGTCATCGTCGATGATTACCTCTCCGGAGAGCCCCGTCTTCCGTCCGACAGCAATGGTGGGATGGGTGGCGGTGGTGGAATGGGTGGGGGAGGCGGGATGATGGGCGACATTCGGCCGCCATACGAGGGACTTCTGATCAACGGTCGACTGCCCGAGGACCCCCAGACGTTCGACGTAGCTGAGGGCGATCGGATTCGCTTCCGGTTCGTGAATGCTTCCAGCGCGACGGTCTTCGGGGTGCGGATCGCCGGCCACGAGATGACGGTGACCCATGCCGATGGCCAGCCCGTCGAACCCGTCGACGCAGACTCGTTCGTCTTCGGAGCCGGCGAGCGGTACGACGTCGTGGTCGAAGCGACGAATCCGGGAAGGTGGTTCGTTCAGGCGGACGCACTTGACGGGAACGAACCACCAGCTAGAGCCGTCGTCGAGTACGAATCCACAGGTGGTTCGGGCACCCCCCAGACCCCATCGTCCTCGAGTAACCGATTGCAGTACGGCGACCTTCGAGCACTCTCCTCGCTCGACGGTGTGAGCGACGATCCCGACCGGACGTTCGACTTGACGCTGTCTCGCGGCAGGGGTGAGTACGTGTGGACGATTGACGGACAGACCTATCCGGATGCCGATCCACTAAATATTCGACCCGGGGAACACGTCCGGATTCGGATGACCAATCAGAGCCCGGTCGTTCACCCGATGCACCTTCACGGCCACTTCTTTCAGGTCGGTAACGCAGTCAAAGACACCGTCATCGTCCCCGGACATAGAGGGCAGGTGACGATCGACTTCCACGCGGACAATCCCGGCCGGTGGTTATTCCACTGCCACAACCTCTACCATCTCGATGCAGGAATGGCGCGTGTCGTGAGATACGTCGAGTAACTCGGTTGAAGCCCTGGTTTCCGATCGTTCAGGCTATCGTTCCTGTGGCCTTGGTCCTGTCTGGGAGAAGGGTTGAGTGCCAACCCGGCGAATTCGAGCCGGAGGAACGTTTCTTGTTATGAAAAACGGTTAGATCGTCTTATACACGTTCTCGAACGTTCTCCTGAGTGGATTCACACCCACGTCGATAACTCCCGAGCAGTCCTACGAGTAACCGAGGAGAAAGACAATGACCAACTTCAAACTCGGCCGCTGGCTGCTCGTGGCGCTCGCGATCGTTGGACTCGCGTTCGCCGCTCCCGTGGTCAGCGCACACGGCACCGACACGGCTGCTGACGACGCGCCCACTGACAACGCTACCGCTGATGACTGGGCGGCCTGGATGGAGGCGCAGATGACCGAGCACATGGGCCCTGGTAGCGTCGAGTGGATGGAATCGCACATGGGTGTGACCGTCGACGAGATGGCCCAGGACATGGCTGACGAGGAATACCACAATGGGGCTAACGATGACTACAACGGCGGGATGTACGGGCAGGGCCACTGCTGATAGGCCCTGACCGTTTCGATCGCTTCGACCGAACACCACGATTCACCAACTCAAGATAATGACGCAATTCACCACTCACATCGGACGCACTGCTCGTCGACTCGCGATCATCGCGGTCCCGCTGCTGGTCGCGGCGACTGGAACGGCTGCTGCCCATGGTGGTGGGAGCTACGGCGGCGGCATGATGGGCGGCGGCTGGGGTCTCTTCGGCGGAGCGATGGGGCTCTGGGGACTCCTCTGGATGGCCCTCATCATCGGTCTGTCCATCTACATCGGCTATGCGCTCCTCAACCGAGGATCCGACGGGAACGATGCGCAGTCGCTGTCGGTTCTCCGTGAGCGCTACGCCCGTGGTGAGCTCTCGGACGATGAATTCGATCGACGGCGAAAACAGCTCGAACGTACCGGATGATCGGATCCAGTGCTGTTCCAGCCAACACATTACACTCCCAACGCCCGTCGTTGTGGCACCCAACCGTTAACCCCGTGGACGGGGTATGATATTCCATGGAATACACAATACAGACTTCAGTCACCGGTGAGTTCGACGACGTCGTCGACACGACGATTGCTGCGCTCGAAGACGAAGGATTCGGCGTCCTCTGTGACATCGATATCCAGGCGACGCTCAAGGAGAAACTCGGCGAAGAGTTCCGTCAGTACCGCATTCTCGGTGCATGCAATCCCCCGCTGGCATACGAAGGACTGACCGAAGAAATCGAACTCGGCGCACTCCTCCCGTGTAACGTCATCGTCTACGGAACCGACGACGGCGAGGTCATGGTGAGTGCCGTCGATCCGCAACAATTAGTCGGTATCGCGGACAACGATGCACTCGATTCCATCGCGACCGAGGTCAACGAGCGTTTCGAGCGTGTTCTCTCTGCAGTCACCGACGAACTAGGCTCCAAGTCGGAGGCCTGATCTCGATGTCTTCATCGAACCAGCTCGACACCACGACCATCGTCCTCCTGATCCTCGGAGCGATCATCTTGCTTCCGTTGCTCACAATGGGGATGGGATTCGGCGGGATGATGGGGTACGGTGGGATGATGGGTCAGTATGGCGGTACTGGTGGATGGTGGCCGCTCGTCGGGATGCTCGTCCCGCTCATCTTCCTCCTCATCCTCCTCGGCGGGGGCTACCTCATCTTCCGGCGCATGAACGAAACGCAGACATCTCGAAATCCCGCGATGGAGGAACTCCGCACGGCATACGCTCGTGGGGACCTCACTGACGAAGAGTTCGAAGCCCGCCGTGAGAGACTCGAACGGTCGGAGTAATCGTCTCGACCACCAACTCCCGCGTTACCCACGTCCGCTTCCCTTGGATTCTGAAATCTGTGACCCTCACAGCTTTCGGATGTGAACAGAAATGTGCTAAAGGCACAAGACCATACTAGCTACTATGACGGAAGTACTCCTCTTCACGCAGGAGACGTGCGGGGCGTGCGCAACGCAACGAGAGAAAAACGAAGGCATCGAAGATGCGTATCCGGATGTCGAATTTCGCGAGGTCGACATCCAGATCGATCTGGAGACGGCCGAGGAGTACGGCGTCCGAAAGACACCAACGACGCTCGTGTATGCGAACGGGGAGCGGACTGACGAGTTCATCGGCATCGTCGGCCGGGGCGAACTGGAGGCAGCTATCGAACGTGCAGACCAGCAATCGACCGGACTCACGTAACGGCTCGCCAGCATCATCCGCGGATAACAGCAGTAAAACAACAATGATGACGGACTACAGTAGACGCCAGTTCCTAGGAGCACTCGGTGCCGGCACAGTCGCAAGTGCGGGACTCACCCAGCCAGTCGCCGCACAGGAGACGCCCGTCGTCGAGATGGGGAACAACTACTTCGACCCAATCGGACTCCACGTCGAACCCGGCACGACCGTTCGCTTCGAGCTAGCGGCCGGAGCACACTCGGCGACCGCCTACGAGAATCGGATTCCATCCGACGCCAGCGCATTCGACAGCGGGACCATCTCGTCGGGATCCTTCGAGTACACGTTCGAAGAGCCAGGCACGTACGACTACTACTGCATCCCGCACAAGTCGGTCGGGATGGTCGGTCGCATCGTCGTCGGCAGCCCCGGCGGGCCAGCCGAATCGAGTCCGATACCGGACGGCGACGTGCCCGAGAGCGACGCGATCGTCGAACAGGGTGCAATAGCGTATGGGTCCAGCACCGGCGGTGGCGGGAACTCCGGTGGCGGAATGATGGGTCCAGGGATGATGAACGGCCGAAGCGATGGCTGGTTCAGCGGGCTGCCGTTCGTCGGCGGGGCACTCGGAATGCTGGGGCTGGTTGCCGGACTACTCTACTGGGCACTGGGTCGAGATGATGCACCTCCCGAGAGCGACGATTCCGCGATGGAAACCCTCCAACGGCGTTACGCACGAGGCGAGATCGACGAAGCGGAGTTCCAACGACGCCGCGAGCGATTGGTGCAGAATCAAGAGAACTGAACCTGTCTGGGTCTGCGCGTGTGGAAGTCCCGACGCTCATCGAGTACAAGCCAGTCTCCAATCTCGATGTGGGACGACCCGTGCCGAAATCAGGTGTCAATAGCAGAGATGCATGGGCACAGCGATTTATCTCGATAGCCACCGTACGTTCTACGAACCATGGTCCAGTGCTACATCTGTGAATCACAGTGTACCAGCGACGACGAGGTGTTCGTCTGCGAGCACTGCGGGATCTCCTGCCACCGGCACTGTATGGAGGAATACGACACCGATGTCTGCCCGAAGTGTGTCGGCGAGCCGATGATCGGAGCGATCGAGTTCTAGTAGCTCCGTCTCACGCCTACACCGCGGACAGCCCGGAATCGAAGTAGATGGATGGTCGACTGGCGAAATACGTTTTTGACTCGTGCCCGTAGCGCAGGTATGTCTACGACCGTCGAACTCCCCGACGCCGAAGAGACCTGTGCGTACTGCGGGTCGCGTATCTTCGACCACGACCCGATCTGTGTACGTGACTGTAACGACGATTGTGGCTCACCAATGTACTTCTGTAACTATGCCTGTCTCTCGACCTATGTGGACGAAAACGACCTGACGACGGGCAACGCGTGCGGGTGGTCGCCCGACGAAAACGACTGCTGCTGAGTGGAATCATATCTGTGAAGACACGAAGCAACGTATCGGCCGTCCCCTAAGTCAGGAGACATCACTGGAGCAGTACTGGCGGCTGACCAACTTTATGGACGCAGTCGACGAACTTCCCTAGTGGTTCACTATGTCCACAGAGCGCACGTCCGACGGCTTGCTCCGCATCGTCCTGATCGTCCTGGCGGTAATCGTCCTTTTCCCGCTGTTGATGATGGTGTTCGCGATGCCGATGATGGGCATGATGGGCTGGTGGTGGGGCGGCGGGATGGCTGGCGGTCTCTCGCCGCTGTGGGGTATCGGGATGATGCTCGTCTGGCTCGTCGTCCTCGTCGGTATCGGCTATCTCCTCTATCGCGGCCTCGTCGGCGGTGTCGGATCATCGCTGACCGGCGACAGGGCACTCGAGGAACTCCGAGTGGCGTACGCTCGCGGTGAGCTCTCCGACGAGGAGTTCGAGGAACGCCGCGCGAAACTCAGCCGCGAGGAGTCGCAATAGCACGATCATGTCTCCAACAGTACAGCGGCGGAAGTTCCTGACCGCGCTTGGAGCTGGCATCGCAGGTCTCTCTGGCTGCGTCGGAAATCTCCCTGGCAGTGGCGACGGCGTCGACAGGACGATATACATCGGAGCCTACCACTGGGGCTTCATCATCGTTGATGAATCCGGCGAGGAACAGGAGCGTGTCAGCCTGCAACGGAACGATGTTCTTCGCGTCGTTTCGTTCAACACGCTCTCGAGTCAAGCCCTGCAATCCATTCCATCGTTGATCCGCGAGGCCCTTCCCGACCACGAGACACTCGAAGAACGAAACGAGGAACGTATCCCGCCCCCGGCCGACGGCGACTTTCACGAACTGCTGGAGGAGGCGAACGAGCAGTATCCCGACCACACCCTCGCGATCATGCCATCCGGACAGGTTCACATGGGTGGTGGCATGATGATGCACCCGGTTGCGCTCCCGCAGAGTGCCACCAGACCTGTTGATCGTCAACTCGGTGCGACACGACGTGGTGATTACACGCTGAGTTGCCTGACCTACTGCGGTTACGGCCACCCCTACATGGAGATCGACGGCGGCATTGTCGTCACGTGAGCGCTGGTCACTGCCACGAATCGACGGTCAACTGCTTCCAGTACTATCGTCGGACGAACCCCCGAACTGCCTCGCTTGCTCAATCCAAGACGTCACTCGTGATTCGCTGAGACCGAGTCGGTCAGCAAGCTGGACTGGGTCTGCGGCTACGAGTTGCGTCACCGTCGTGATCCCTGCGTCGTGGAGACGCTCCTCATACGTCGGACCGATCCCGTCGAGCGTCTGCAGCGACTGATCGTGGTCAGCCTCCGCTTCAGCCTCACCTCGGCTGACCGTGGCCGACTCCTCAATCTGTGTTACCGACCGCTCACGGAACCACGTCGCGACACGAGGCCACAACTCCGCGTGAGCCTTCCCTGAGACGGCCATCCCGACATGGCCGGTCGGGAATTCGTAGATGTCGGTGTCCTCACTCGGAATAACCTCGGTGAAGGGCTTGCTCGCGTCAGGCGGGATGAGATGGTCGAACGAGCCAATGATCTGTAACACCGGCATCGTGAGATTTCCGATGTCGACAGGGGTTCCGTCCAGTACCAGTTCGTTCTGGTAGAGTGCGTTCTTCTGGTAAATGTCTTCAATGAACTGGCGGTAGGCTTCTCCCGCGACGTCAACCCCATCGCGCACCCAGCGTTCCATACGGCCGAAGTTCTCGACGGCGGTCCTGTCATCGAGATTGTCGAACAGAATCGTGTACTTGCCGAGGTACGTATCGACGGGGTTCATCTGGGCGAACCCCGTCGCGAGAAACTCCGCTGGGACGTTTCCGTACGTCTCGGTAATCGCTTCTGGATCGAAGTACTCCTCGCTTCCCCATTGTTCGAGGATACCACCCGTATCGTCGAAACAAAGGCCCGTCGCCATGAGCCCGAGATTGGCGACCTTCTCCGGATGGAGAGCCGCGTACATCGTGCTCAGCGTCCCGCCCATGCAGTAGCCGAGGATGTTGATGGCGTCAGTGCCAGTTCGCTCACGGACGACGTCGGCGCAGTTATCGATATACCGCTTCACGTAGTCGCCCAGCGTCAGCGATGCGTCAAGTTGGGACGGTTCGCCCCAGTCGATGAGATAGACGTCGAAGCCGTCCTCAAGGAATCGCCGAACTACGCTCTTGTCGGGCTGGAGGTCGAGAATGTAGGGACGGTTGATCAACGCATAGACGACGAGGAGGGGCGTGTTGTGCGGGTCGTCTGTGAGTGGCTCGTAGTGGAGGAGATTGAGTTTGTTCTCGGAGTAGATGACCTCACTCGGAGTCTTCCCGACCTCGACAGAGGCGAGATCTTCGAGCCGATTCGGAAGAAGGCACATCTTCTCGGCGGTTTCCATTCCCTGGGTAAGCAATCTGCGGTGAGTCTTCAATGGGGCTGTGAACGGATTCATGGTCTTAACCTGGCTGTACGAACGAGTCACTCCGGGAGAGGGTCGATCAGCACCGTCGCCGTCCCGTCGAGGACGATTTCGTCAGCGTCGTTTTCGATGCGCGTCGTGAGTCGATACCGGTCGCCTTCGAGTTCGTCGACGATCTTGCATAGAGCCGTCAGTGATTCGCCGATGTCGACCGGGCGTCGGAACTCGAGATTCTGCGAGATGTAGATCGTGAGGCCGGGGAAACACGCGAGGGCGGCGCTGATGAGTCCGGAGACGAGTGTCCCGTGGACGATCCGGTGGCCAAACCTCGTCTTCTCAGCGAACGCGTCGTTGAGGTGGAGGGCGTTCGTGTCGCTGGTCGCCTCGGCGAATTTCCGGACGTCGTCGTCCGTGATCTCCTTCGAGAAGCGAACGCTGTCGCCCTCCTGGAGCGACGTGGGATCTTTGATTTCGATATCGAACTCGCCCTTTGCACGGCCGTATGGCAGTCGTGGGAGAACGGTTCCACTCGCCTCGATGAGGTGCGGGTGGGGGGTCTCGACGTACTTCTTGGGGGCACCTTCGAATAGTTCGAGGCAGTCCGTCGAACAGAAGTAGAATGACTCGTCCTCGTAGTCGGTGTTCGCTTCTGTGGCGTCCATCAGAATTTCCATCCCGCATACGGGATCAACTGGCATGGGTACAATCGGAGGGTTTCGTGCAGGATCGTGGTTCACTGCCTGGTGGCTGGGGCTGATCGCTGTCTAAAAAATAACGTAGCGGCGAAGCATCAACGTATGCGTGACTCCCCGCTCACAGGGCCCCCTCAAAATGAGTATCGCAGTATACGGTTTATTCGTATAGCGCATTTTATCGCCAGATTTTCCGTGGGTTACGCAGACTCTCTCGGTCAGCCGAACCCACAAACTAATAACGAATCCGACCAAAACGCTGAACAACTCGAATATGCCACTCTTAGAATCGCCATACTGGGCCGCGATCAGGCTTCTATCGAGGTTTTGCACCAATCCAGTTTCAGACAGTCGAGCCCCTCAGAGACCACTACAATGAGTCAATCGGACGCCGAACAGGAGAGCGAGACCGACGCTGAGCGAGTGCCATCATTCGAGGGAGTCCGATGGACCTCGTATTCGCTCGAGGACTTCACGGACCTGTACTGGGACGAGATTGCCCCCTGCCTCGAAACAGAGGGTATCGATCCAACGAGCGAGAAACCAACCCACCAGTGGTTTCGAGACCACGATGCACGGGCGTTCCTCGCCGCTCTCCGTCGCCATCACGACCGCTCGTTTGGAGAGTTCTGGAACGAGGATCTCGAGCTCGGGGACAATGAAGAAGGCTACACATGGGCAACATCGAATGATGCAACAATCGACGCCCTCGAACAGTTCCTCAACCGGCGAAAATCACGGTACAGTCTGGCGTCGTCTTCTGTCGACGCGCTGCGAACGCGACTGAACCTCTACGTACGTGCCTACCAGGAGGCGAACGGGATGGACGACCTCCTCACACCGATTCAACGGGACCGAGAGAATCCAGCTTACGAAGCCGTTGACGCGGTCTATGCAGCATTTGACTGGTTGAATGAGGGAGCAGAACGGGAATACAGTGCCCAGACTCTCCAGCGGGTGCGGCGCGTCGTCGACGCGTGGTATCAGCATCTGGTCGGGCGGCGGGTCGCCTCGATGAATCCTGCCAGCGGCCTATACGACGAATTCAAGTGGGAAGTCGAAGATTCCCCGACTCCTTCGCTTTCAGCGAATCATATTCGGAAACTGATGCAGGCATCGGGAACGACGCGAGAAGAGCTGCTCGTGGTAGCATTAGCTGGCTGGGGACTTCGAGCAAGTGAGGTCGCAGCACTCCATATCTCGCAGTTCCAGCGTGACGTTCACGAAGACGACGTCCCCTTCATCACGTTCGAGAACCGCAAGAACGGGCCCGGCGAAGTATCACTTTTGTACGGAATGGACGTGCTTGACTCCCGAATCGACGAGCTAGCGGAAGACGATACGTGGACTGGATACCTGTTCCCCTCCTCACAGGGAGAAACACCGTACGCGACCCGCGATACAATCCGGAATTGGTTCCAAAATCTTGCGTTGGAAGCAGATCTCCCCAAGCGGATTGGGGGTGAACGACCAAGTCCACAGCTCTGTCGCCGATTCTGGTACGATACCTATACAGCAGTCCTCGAAGGCGTTCTCGAAGGTGTCGACGAAATCGCTGCAGAGCAGGGTAGTAGTGATCCTCGGGTGGTGATGCAAAATTACCTGTCTGACTCGCGTTCTCGTCGAGTCCGACGAGAGTTCATGCGAGACCAACTTAACGCAGCCTTCGGAGAGAGAACGTAACATCAATCGCCATCTGTCAAGTCATCCCAATTGTCTTTCTTCGGTTGATAATTAACTCAATGAATCACTGAGTCACAGATTCCATGAAGTATTGAATGCCGGGAGCAGGAGATCAAAGAGTCCATGATTCACTGAGTTGCTTAGCGTCATGGAGGGCATGGAGTCCCTGACTCATAGATTCATTGAGTCACTGAATCAGTGAGTACCTGAAGTATTGAATTGAGGACTCAGGAACACGAGACTCGCATCACGAAATCATTGAATCAGTGAAGTACTGATTTCGTGACTCATTGAGTCACTGATTCCAAGATGGCACTCAAAAAGAGGGGAATTGCGCCCCTCATCCTATCAAACGACGATATTCGGCAGAATCGCATTGAGAGAGATACAACTGAGTGTCTGACATGGATTTATGAGTCATTGATTCAATGATCGAACCATGGCTGAGACACCTCGTGGATGGGGCGTCACCCCATCGACTGGCATCCCCACGATCGCCTTCGGCAACCAAAAAGGCGGGACAGGAAAAACAACGGCGACGATCAACAGTGCCGCGGCGCTGGCCACTCGCGACCACGATGTTCTTGCAATCGATATGGACCCACAAGCCGACATGACGAAAGGGCTTGGACTTGGTCCAGGCGACGACAACGATCCATCAAGCCCGAAGAACGAACTCCCCAACACACTAGTCACCGATGACGAGAACCTGCTCGACGTACTCGTCGACAATCCGCGCACGCACGATACTAGTCTTTCAGAAATCGTGATCGAAGCCGACGAGTACGACCATCTGAACTTCGATCTGATTCCCAGTCACAAGGACATGGGCCTTGCTCGAGATTGGATGGACGATGCGAATGCCCGCCTCTCACTGAAACTCGCCCTCGAAGAGATGGTTGACGACGGATACAACTACGATTTTATCGTAGTCGATTGCCCTCCCGACCTCTCAGTCCTGACGGACGCGGCCTTCATCGCGGCTCAAAACGTCTTCCTGGCTGCACAGACCCAAGCAACATCACGGGATGCACTTGACGACCTATGGGACCAGCTGGAGTCCATCGAGGACAACCAGCAGATCGAGATTGCAATCGTCGGACTCCTGGCGAATATGTACCGGGACGACGGTCAGTCACAGAAATTCCTCAACTCCTTCGACGAGTCCTTCGCGTCGATGGCACCGATTTTCAAACTCCCGATGCGAGTAGCGATCCAGCGTGCGTGGGACAACGGACGAGATATTTTCGGGTGGGAAGACGCGAACGACCAGCAAGTAGAGCGCGACCTCTTTCTGGAGGTTGCGGAGACGATGGAACGAGCGTTCGACAAAACGCAGGTGGAGGCGTAAGAATGCCCCGGGGAATGGACGAGCGGTTCGAGGACCCCTCCGACGAGGTGGAAGAGGAAGACGCGGTCGCAGATGGTGAGACCACAGAGACGCCGGAGGAATCAGAAGAACAGAGTAGCGATACTGCGGCGGCAACCGAAGATCGGTCAGCTCAGCAGAGAACCGCATCCACGACCGATACTGATTTGTCTACCAGTGAAGCAGGAGAGACAGATGACGAACCGCTGAACATCCGCGAAGATTGGGATTCAGCCACGATATACGTTGAACCGGAGCAAAGCGAGGACATCGAGATAACGTTCACTCGCCTGAAAAAGCAACTCAAACGCGAGGACATCACGCTGGAGAAAAATAAGCACTTCTACCGCGGGGTTTTCGAGGTGGCGTTCGGCGAGCACCAGGAAGAAACGAAGGAGAAGATTCGCGAGCTCGCCAAGCAAGACGTCGATCAGTGAATCACTGATTCACTGAATCGCAAAGGTTGTGAGGTTGTCCAGGCAGCGATAAGGGGTTCCCAGTATCGACCCTCCTCCCCCTTTTGAAGACAATATATCGTCACTCACTATATTATCCAGCATTGGCGAGGGAGGTCAGATCGAGCCCCATCGATGGTCCGTACTTGAATGATACCCTTAGCAAAGTCTGTGTAGTCGCGAGTCGCAGTAGTCTGTATGCCCTACTGCCCGAATTGCGGAGACCGAGTCAAAGATATTCATCACTACTGTGGATCATGTGGTCAGGCGCTTTCTGAGACTGCAGAGTCAGAGAAGGATCCTCCGATGGCCGTCGATCGTGAGGGGTTCCTCTCGTTGCGCTCACTCTCGTACGTCAACAACCTACTGAACGGAGAGGAAGAGCTAGACAGAGACTCAGTGTCGTACACACATTATCGCGAGAAGTGAGTGCCGCCTTCGCAGATTTCGCCCGTCTGGCGATAGTGAAGGAGTTAGATCTGCTTCAGCTCTGGGCAGCTGGTTCCAGCTCCGCCGCGTTGGACACGCCAGTTGAAGACATGAATAGTAACCAGTTCCGCGACTGGCTGGCTGCCATCGGCCTTTCTCGTACGCTACGGATGTACGACGAATCTCTCCACACAGAGTTCGAGGACGACTTCAACGAGCGACTTCAGAAGCTACTCGAAATTGCCGAGGAGGAACTCGAAAGTGAGGAATAATCCCATCGGATGATAGCCTATATTAGAGGTAGGCCTTCGACAAAGTCGTTCACTGATTGTAGAAATCGTTCCTGTTGTCTCTCCGCCCTTCTGAGGGCGTCTTCCTGCATCTGATCAATCTCCTGATCAAGCTCCCAGAGCATATAGTCGACCTCACTGCTAGCAACATGGGCAACGATCTCCTCCACATCATTCTGAACCCATTGCTTCGTTTCCTCTTCATCCAAGACGACGTCCACCGTCTGCGCGTCAGAGACGACAAGTGTACTCACCTCCTCAACAGTGCGGTCGATGGCAAAACCTGACCCTTCAGCGAAGGCTACTCTGATTCCCCAGTGGATCTGACTCAATACCCAGGCATACGCCTCCCAGCCTATAGAGCGTCCAACAACGTTGATGAGCTGCCGATTCACCCAGCCAGTAGCGCCAAATGCGACCCGGTACGAAGCTCCAACGCCGGTAATGAGAAGAACGACTTCGACCGCTGTTAGAGCGACGCACTTGAAGAAGTTCACATATGCGCTTTCAGCGACCCCCTCACCACGCTCAATAGTTTGGTGAATCGAACAACCAGCGTCAAGGACACTCTTGATACTTCCAATCAGCGGGATGTATTTCGTGATGGTCCGTGCCCCTTCGACGAACCTCTCCAGATCGTCAGCTACGGCATCAGCAAAGACGTCAAGCTTGCTAACGAAGTAGACGATATCATGGAGATATTCAAGAAGCCAGTTGTACGCCTCCGGATTCTGTTCGAGGTTCGCCATGCTAATTTGTTCTAGCTGGCTCAAAAATCCAGATTCTTCAGAGACGTCTTCCTCGTCGTGATCAGCTAGCTTTCCATATGCGTAGCAAACGAAATCGACGGCCTCCCCGACCTCATCCTCGAGATCTTCCCTGTCCCAGTCGTCGTTGAAGAAGTCTACGACAGCAACCCCAAACTCATCAATAAACTCGTGAGGACGGCTCGCAACAGAGACAGCGGGAAATCCAGCGGTTGCAGCGGTAATTGATGCGGCTGATTTGAGGTACGTTCTTCGATTCATTTGTCGGTAGCTTGTTTGGTTAGCTAGGTCTGGTGTGAACTACACAGCAGCACCCGAGAACAGATCATGGATAAAATTCCCAAACCATGCGACCACTCCGAGATAAAGAGATAGCCCAATCAGAACGACGAATACCGCGAGAAAAGCAAGCATTAGACGCCAGTTATCGGGTTTCGAACTCCTCGATCGGCCTCGTCGACGCATTCTATATCAAGAACTGACCGAAAATTCGTTTGAGGTCAGAGCTATCGTTGAATCCCCCTTCTTGAAATTCGGATTCAGTTAGAATTCGCTCTTCGGGTGTCGAACCAGAGCCGCCTCCACCCCAACGAGAGGAAAGTGCCTGTCGAAGAATCCCACCGACGATGGCGAGGAACAGCTCAATCGTGACGACAAAGGCAGCAGTGGCGAGAGTGTACATTACCGCCGCTTCAAGGTGTGTTGCACTCATATTCGCCATCGACGTCTTCTCGTAGATGAGCAGGAGTTCGACCCCTGCAAAGAAGGCAGCTACCAGGGTCAGCACGCTCCATGCGAGCAACGTCATGCGTTCCTGAATCGAACAGCGAACCGCTGCGCCGAGCGTGCCGAGCGCACCGACCACGAGTAGTGACGTGGTGAGCGGATCGAATCCCATTGCAGGGAGGAGTCGCCAGTATCCGATCGTCACGAACAGCACACCAACTGCGAAGATTGCGTGTCGTGGGGCGAGGTCGTGATTCCATTTGAGCCAATCGGGGACTGCGAGCATACATTCAGTATACAAGACAAACCTAATAAAATATTCGGGTAAGAACATCCCAAAGTTAGAATTGAGTGACTAGCGTAAGTCAAAAGTCGTTAAGTTAACCAACAAGAAGTGCTACAGCGTCGAATGTTGGTTAATCGAGGCAGGAGGGAAAACTGTCGGCCGTTTTTCCAGCAGTACGACGGCCTTCAGAGAGGTCAGAGTCATTTACGGTCTCTAAAATCTCTCATAGTTCGCAGTCAGTTGTATCGCCAACAAGAAGAGCAGCTGTTCAATCGCGTCGACGAGTAGCCTGTTAGCCAACTCCGGTCCGGCGAGTAAGTCCTGATAGGTAGGTACCACGGCAAACATCTCTACAATATCTTGCTGCCTGTGCGAAGTGAGATCTCGACCAGGGCGTAAACCTCGACAATCAGCTTATCATATCGCACACGGGGAGGCCGGCTCCGAAAGGTTAGTCTCGGACTCGAATTGAATGCAGAGCAGTAACTCCTTTGTGGAATTTGGGGACCGACGACAGAGTATAAATACCCATCTTGCGTCCTGATGACTATGTCCAGACAGGTCTCTGATTATTTGTCTGAAATAAACGATCACATCTTCCTCCCAGGGCTCCAGCGAGAGTTTGTCTGGAACCCGGGCCAAATCGAGGAACTGTTCGATTCACTAATTCGAGACTATCCGATTGGGGCCGTCACTGAGTGGCGAGTTCGTGCGGCCAATATCAGTGACTACAACTCGTACAATTTTCTGCAGATGTATGTCGCCGACGACTACCGGCCGCCGGATCCAGTTTTGGCGGAATACGACCTCTACAATCAAGAGGTGGAGGACAAAGAACCAGAGATATTGATTATTGACGGTCAACAGCGGTTGAATTCACTCTATATCGGTGTGGAGGGTGGGATTGCAGTATACAACGAAGGACGGGGGCAACCTAGCGACCAGCTTCAGTATTGGGAAGGACGACGGCTGTGTGTGGACCTATTCGGTCATCCGGAGTACGACCGCGATGACACGGCAGGCGACTACCAGTTCGAGTTCAAATCAACGGGGAAGTTCGGAGGAACTGACGAGACCGGCTATTCTATGACTGGCGATACGCGGCACCTCTGGATGCCGGTCGGAGAGTTATGGAACGGAGATGATGAGGGTGCAAGCGGGAACTCCACAGTACTGGAGGGGAGAGCGCTGAGCGACGTCGTCGATGGATACGTTGACACCGCCGAGTTGAGGGCGGATAACGAAACCCGATATCAACTACGCAGTATTTCGATGGCCGTCGCGAGAGATATCACGAGCAACGTTCTACAGGACGATCTCGAAACCGACAGCACGAGCAAAGACAGAGCCGAAATTCCGGAAATATTCACTCGGCTGAACATGGAGGGTTCTGATCCGAAGCCCTACCAGCTCCTTCTCTCAAAGCTAATGAGTTATTGGCCGTACGCGGAAGAGGAGAGCGATCGAATCAATCCAAGGGAGGTGATCCAAGATTGGATTGACGAATTTAAACAGAAGTTCCCTCAGTACGAGCAGGAAATCGATAGGAAACTGTTCCTCCGGTATACAGCATATTTGGTGGGAACAGATCTTCTCCGTAGCAATCTTAGCAGTATCGATGAAGACAAAATGGACGAAATACGCAAGCGGTGGCTGTATAATGAGCCCGTCGTCGCCGGTCGGCGCTTCGAGTGGTTTCGGACATCGCTTGAGAAGGCTTTCCAGACAGTAATCGAGAGCGGGATTCGGAGCTCGGTGATGAACACGATGCCGATCTTCGCACTACTTGGCGTGTTTTATTACCAGAATCCGGATGCTGAGGTCTCTGACGCGAACCGCGAGAGTGTTTTCCAGTTCGTCGCAAGAGCCCTTTTGCTGAACAAGTACTACCAGGTTCTGACCTACGGCAAGTGCCGCAACTGGATGCGATACCTTCGCGAATGGGAACCAGAACCCAACGAGCCCATCGTGTTTCCAGGGGAGGAGCTATTTGAATCGGAGAACATCAGCCCCTCCGCTGAAGACATCCGTCGAGTCGTAGCCAACGCTCGTTACGAGAGCAGCCCGGGAGAACCTGTATTTACCGACACGGATGTCACGGCAGTACTCGGGCTCATTGAGGAATCGTATACGCAATCGATGTCTGCCAGTATTGGCGATTACTCGGTTGACCACATCTACCCGAAAAGCAGGGAAGAGACTGTATCTGAATCTATTGGAGAGACTGTTGATCTTGATCGAATCGGGAATCTACAGCTGTTGCCACACGAGATGAACGAAGAGATCAAAAGCGACCAGTGGCCCCACGACTGGTTGGATGATCTCGGCAACGCCGAGGCTGAGCGTATCCAACGGGTAAATCAGTACCCCGATGTCGAACCTACGCCGGAGAACGCACAGGTGTTTATCCAGGCTCGCGAAGAGCAGATCACCGACTACCTGATTGACAAGTACGTCAAGTGAATAATCACTCGATCCCGAAATGTGAGGATTCGTACGAGATTCCAATTGAGTTGTCGTCCATCACAACGGTTCGCTCCAACAGGGCGGCGATTTGGTTCATATCCCTTCCTGGCTGTTCTGCTACCTCTGTCGAGTTTGAGGCTGTACCGAAGTCAGTCTAGTCAAGTGCCCCATGATGCCAAGCATGAAATGAGAGTGCACCGTCACAAAGTCTATGACATTGTTCGAGGGATGGCAATCAAGCGCTGATCACGCCAAACTCAGTACTCTAGGGAAGGACCTGAGCACTCAGCTTCGCCGATGAGCATGGATGTGTCCGAACGGGATGAAACCTACCCCGCACCGAGTGCTCTCAAGACCATCTTCAAGAAGCATCATTGTTACTACGAGAGCCAACGCGGAGAGAGCGCTCGGGTACAACATGGCGACGAACAGGGCGTTCGTCGTGCACACGCTGGCCGTGTCGTCTTCGAACTGCTCCAGAATGCGCTCGACAGAGCGGATGCAGAAATCACCGTTAACGTCGTCGAGACGCCGACCTCAGCCAGCTCCTATGCACTCGTCGTCACGAACGACGGACTTCCTATCTCAGTCGACCCCGAGTTCGATTACCGTGACCCACCGGAAGAGGCCCACCGACCAGACTTCAATGCGCTCTGCTCGGTCCACCTGTCGAACAAATCACCCGACGAGAGCGTCGGGAACAAGGGAGTCGGGTTCCGATCGGTCTTCTGGTTGAACGACTGGGTTCGTGTCTGGAGCCGACACGAGGATGGCTGGTGGGGAATGGAACTCCACTCGCACTTGGACGACGAGATTTGGAGCGAGCGCCTCGACTACCCCGACGTACGGCGGGGTCACGAGAGGTTCCTCGAGACAACTGATCCCACCTACTCGGACATCGGTACACGCCCGAGCTATCACTTCCCGCTCCCGCTAATGAGCGAGGGACGACCGTCACCGATACCCGACGGAGAGGTCACCACCGCCGTCGTAGTCCCGATTCCCACGGAGCGGATGGACGAGGTCTCGAAGATGATGGAGAACCTCAACGAGAGCCATCTCCACTTCGCCGGGCTGCTCGAACACAGCCGCGGACTAACCGTGAGAGCCGAGACGTCGGACCGCTGTTTCGAGCGTCGAACCTGGCCGACCGACGGAACGTGGAGCGAGGATTCCGGGCGGTCGATGGCGTACTGGAGATCGGAGCGTCACTCGTCGACATCGCTCGCAGAGGAAGCTGCAGAAGCCGACTACGACCTCTCGAACCCCGGTGCTGCAATCAGCTGGCCTGGGTCAGATGCTAGAGATGTCGAGGGGCAGCTCTACGGCTACCTCCCGACGGAACTGGATGCACCGTTCGGAGTCGATTTCAATGGCGATTTCCTCCTGCAGCCAGATCGCAAAGGACTGACCGTCGAGGACGATAGCGTCGGTCGGTACAACCAAGCGCTCCTCGAGGCTGGAGCCGAGCTCCATCTCCTCGAACTCCTCGAGGAGGTTGGGGCCCCACTGAGTACCGTCGAGTGGACGAGAATCGACCCCGAAGACGTCGACCGCGTCGAGGGACAAGATAACGATACCATCCGCCGCGACTTCTGGTCACTCCTCGACCCTGGGGCAAGCGGAATCCCTGCTCGGAGAATCGAAGAGCACCTCGCAGCACTCCTCTTCGGCGACGATATGAAGGCCCAGGAGTCATACGAGCTCTGGGCGGAGCTAGCCGACCAGTACTTCCAAACCCAGGACAGCGTCCAGACCGACGAATGCGATCGATTCTGGCGGGTGTCCAGGGCGTGGTTGGACCATCACTGCGGAAAGGGCTGCGGGACGGTGACGCTCGGAAAGTACGCCGATGCCCTGTGCGACGCACTCCGCGAGCGAGAGACACCGATCATCCCGGTCGAGAGCGAGGATGAAGAATCGGTTCGGGTCCCGCTCCCGACGACCCAATCGGGCCGTGAGGTCTGGGAGACCGAGAAGAGCGATCGGGTCCTGTTCGTCAGGGACGACGAAGACGACCGTCCGCTTCCCCTCCCCACCAGTTTGCGAGAAGCAGGTTGTTCTGTGACGACATTCGAGTTCCCCTCGTTGTTCGTCGGCGGCGATAGCTCGTCGCTCGGAGAACGGTCGTTCAATCCTGTGCAGTTGCTCTCCGAGATCCGCCAGCTTCGGAACTCCCCTGCCCGTTTCAATCACCAGCCATTGGCGGAGGATGCCGACCGAGCAGCGACCCTCCAGCGCGAACTAATCGGATACGCGGCGGAGCTGTTCCTCTACGAACGCTACCAGACCGACCCGTTCGGAGAGAGCGACGGATACGGGATGGGGTGGCGATTCCTATCCGGAGACTCAAGCGGTACCGAACAACGGGCGGGCCGATCGATTGCGACACTCCATTTACCCGTCGAGGGTACACTATGGGCGCCCGCCCGTCAACTCACCATCGACCAGGTCGACATCGACAGACTCGGCGACCTCCCGCCATCCCTCGATGTCGAATCATTCCTGCTGTTCCTAGGTTGTGGGCCGGAACCTCCCGAGGGAGGCATCCCACTGACCCTCATCGAAGGTGGACAAGACGCCATCGTCGATGCGCGAGCCATCCCGCCGACCATCGTCCCCGCGGAGACACGGCCCAGCGCCCCGACGATGCCACAGCTCTCGGACGGGTCGTTCGACGATGACCGCCCGTCCGATGCGTGGTTGGTCTCGATTGCAGACGCCTGGGACGTCTGGTTGTCTGACCTCATCGAGCAGGAGATCACCGAACGAAGAGATGAGGAAGATTCGTCGAGGGCGTCGACGAATCTGGTCCCACCGCTCGCCAAACGACCATGGTTCCCCGTCCAGAGCGGCTCCGAATCGACGGAGGACCCGACCGGACACGCGGAACCTCCACGATACCTCTCTGATGCCCCTGCCGGGGTCGCTCCCCGTGACGTGGTCGTGCTCCCAACGCGCTCGTACGGGCGAAAGCGCGTCCTGTGGAGTGTCGACCAGGGGTCGGAGTACAAAGAGATCCTGACGACGCTCGGGGCGCTCGATGGAATATCCGAGGGAACCCTCGAGAAGCAAGATGCGGCCCCCGCACGCAGACTCGCCGACCGTCTCCAAAACCTCGACTTGACCAGTGTCGAGGTCGACTCCTCCGCTCGCGATGCACTCATCGGGCTGTACGAGCGAGTCCTCCAGGCCATCGTCTCCAACGATTCGGCTGAATCAAGGACCGATCCCCTACCGTTGTTGACGTATAATCCCGCAGAGACGTCCACAGGGCTGCACGAACGTCCCCTCGAATGGCGACAACTTTCTGACGAGCCCGCCTACATCATCACGAACTCCGACGACCGCGATCAGATGCGTCGGATCTTCCACTCAGTCCCCCTCGTCACCGCGGTACTACCGAGCCAGTCCGTCAACGACTCGTCGCCGTTGCAATCCCGCCTCCTCACCGTCAACCGTCACGTCCGATTTGACGAAACCGACGGGGATACCGACGATAGGGCCACCGAGAAACAGGAGGCGATTGAGCGATTGCTCCCACGTCTCTTGGCGCTGAGCGAGGCCGTCAGACGTCTCGATATAGACGACGACATCATCGACAGATGGCACAATGGTCGGTTCCAGCAGGTCGAAGACGCATGGGTGGAGTACACTCTCTCCGCGGACAGACGGGAGCTTGACTCCGAGGAACGATACAGAGGCGAGGATAGCTATGCGTTCTTCGTGGACACAGACGCCCCCACCATCGTGTTCGATGGTGCTCTGGGCGAGCCATCACACGACCTGACACCGTTCGGTGAGGCCCTCGCGGACCTCCTGTTCGAAGATCAACGTCAGGTCGGTATCCTCTTCGAGCGGGCCCTGACTGAGTACGACCATGATGGTGTCGACCGTCTCGACCGATTCGTCGATCGGAAAGATGCCGGACCTCTCGTGAGTCAGTACGCCCAGCTGCTCTACCCGCTAGACGAGGCCGCTAAACGAAATCTGTTCGATGCGACCAGAGATGTGCTGGGGGAGTTCGATCTCACACTCGACCCCTCTATCGAATCTCCCACCCAGCTGTCCTCGCTCGGACCATCGGATATCGGGATGGGCGAGTGTTCCGACGATGTGCGCGATGTAGAAATCAACCAACGGTTCAAGGAGCTCGACCTCACCGAGGAACAAGATCGATTCAGGCCCCGATTCTCATGCTCCCACGAGCATCGCCTCCGGTGGCAGCGCTGGTTCGACGATCAACAACCACGACTGGTGTCGTATCTGGTCAATCTCGTCTCGTCGAACGGGGTAGAGGATGCAGACGAAGAGACCGTCAAGCAGTCCCTCGAAAAGTTCATCGACTCCGCCGTCCATCGACTCACGTTCGACCAATCTCGGGCGGTCGTCCGCTGGCTATCCAACGCGGATTACACCGCTTCGATTCCAGCCTCGAAGATTCCCGATCCGGAGGTCCTGAGCGACGAAATTCGGCGTTTCTCGCCACGCTACAAACCAATCTCGAAGATCGAAGACGCGAGCGATGCAGGATGGACTCGAGATGGGCCAGAGGGTCTGGATAGCCATCCGAACGATAACGGAACGTTCGACCGACAGGAGATGGCGCGGAAGCACAAGGCTCAGAAGATAGTCGGTGACGAGGCAGAAGTGGCGCTGCTGGACTGCGTCCGTGACGAAACCCTCTCCGCATTAGAAAACGCCGATAGCCCAGAGTCCTTCGAGGCGGCCAGAGAGGCCCTTCTCTCACCGTTCCCCGAAGGAGCCACCCGGTCGTCGGTCCGTGAGGCATGGAACAAATGGCGAGCGACTGACGATGACTCAGCACTGGCCCGGGGATTACACATCTCTCGTGTATGGGATGGCGCTGGGTTCGATCTCGTTGGACTCGCACATGACGACAGCGGGTTCCGACCAGTCAGATATGAGGCGAAGGCGCTCTCCGGTGGTCCCGTGAGTAATGTCCATCTCAGTGCGAACCAGATCTCGGTCTATCGCCGTGTGTGCCTACAATCCAATCCCGAAGAGGCGTGGCGGTATCGGGGCGACTGGCGACTCGTCGGGGTGCTCCCGGACGAATCGGCCATCAATCTGAACGGTCACCTCGACGAACTCCCAGCACTCCTCGACGAGCTCGACGTCCAGGGGTTCACACACGACGGCATTGTCCTCCGGATCAATCGACGTTCGGATGACCGATCATCGGCCTTCCAAGGCTGAGGTGTCAAGCGTCGCTGGTACCCATTCGACCGTATCATTCGATTATATGGAATCCAAAGGGGGACCTACGACGCCTCGTACTACGAGGCCCATCTCGTCAGAGCTGTCGAGAGTGTGCTGTCACCGCTCGGATGGAACCGAACAGATATTCGATGAAGACTCGCCAAGACAAGAGAGGTAAAGCTAGTAGAGTTCATAGCGACCCAGAATGGATGATTTGCCATGAGATGTCGATAGCGGACCTCTATCGAATTATTCCAGTTTCCAAGAGTGGGTCGGCGATGGTACCTTGCCCGAAGGACAGGTATCACCAGAGGTGAGCAAAAACAGAAGTGGGCGACAGGGTCAATCCCATTCACACTCCGGGGGGTCTTGCTGAAGCGGAGCACCCCCCGGAGTGTGAATGGGGGGGGGGAATCAATCACACCGAGGGTGGATAACCTATATGTGAATGGGGCGAATTGGTCCGTCCATGCCAAACAACGATTCCACGCAAACAACCGTCGACGAGATCTTAAACGTCGATGAAGGAGATAGCGAAGACGGATCGGACATTTTTGAGAAACCGTGGTTGCTCGAGATCGATAACGTTCCTGACGCCAATCGGATCGTCGGTCGGGACGGTCACATCACGTTCTTGGCGAAGAATCTCCGGAAAATGCGGACAAATAGCGTCCCGGATAACGTCCTGGAGTGGGGTGAAACCGGGACGGGGAAGACGCTAGTTGCCAGACACGTCTGTGAGCGACTCGAGGCAGCAACTGAAGGGACGGAGTCCCCGATCGTTACTGCGTACATTAATCCGGATCCCATCTCCACGTATACCTCCACCTTCCGAAAGATCGCAGAGCAGGTGAACGCGAAAGCAGAAAACCCGCTCGACGTCCCCTATCAGGGCCTCTCAGCAGAACATTATCGGGATCAGAAGTTGTGGCCCGTTGTTCAGAGGGAGTTCTCTGGCGGTCTCGTCGTCATTATCGATGAGATCGACAAGCATGGAGAAGTCAACGAAGTACTCTACACGCTTTCACGGGCACAGTCAAAAGACGACGTTGACTTCCCAGTCGTTACAATCGGAATTTCGAACGACATCGAATTCAAAGGAGAAATCGAGTCACGGGTTCAATCGACTCTCCAGCCAGAACACCGAACGTTCACACCGTACGAAGAAGATCAGCTTATCGCAATCCTCGAAAATCGACGAGACGCATTTTACGACGGTGTCCTCGATGACGAAGTGATTCCAACAACAGCTGAACTCGCAGCTGAAGAACACGGTGACGCTCGACGCGCAGTCCGATTGTTCCGGAATGCAGGCGAGATCGCTGACGAAGAAGGCGACGACGTCGTGACAGCGGAGCACGTTTTCGAAGCTGACGAACTCGTTGAAGTTGAGCTCTTTATGGAGATGGTGAAAGGGACTCCGTTGTCCGGTAAATTACTCCTGTTTGCTCTCACACGTCTTGACCGGAATAACCCGGAGAAAGAATGGTTCCGGACGTCAGAGATTCACGAGGTCTACCAAACAGTAGCACGGGATGTCGAAGTCGAGCCCAAGGGGTACAATCGCGCGCTTGAGCTTCTGAACAAACACGTGACGACAGGCGTTCTGGAATCCAAAAAGAAGGAAGGCGGAGATCAGGGTAAGTTCAGATCGTATTCGCTCCAAGGAGACGTCGAGAGTACACGAACTGGACTGATCAACTCAACGCCGGAACTCCAGACGTTGATGGGATGGTGACACCCCCACCCCTCGGTGTGAATGGTCCCCCATAGGCTACGACGGTTGTAGAGACAGAGCTGGACTCGAGCTGTAGAAGCTGTCTCGTTCGTCTGAAGAACCTATTACGGCACGAAGAGCGGCTTACACGTTCTGCCATGGTAACTGACCTGGTCCGCTACGACACCGCACCGCAGTTTTAGTTATCTTTATTATACTACAGTCTAAACAGCCCTCCGAGTAGACGTATTCTGAAAGGCGAGGCCTTGTGCCGAAGCCGAAGCTTCGACACTGAGGCGAGAACCCTCTCTACGGCGTGAGGGCTTCTGTTGTTAAGGACTTCTTAATCGCGGTACCCTGGGTGGTGGACCATTCACACTGAGGGGTGTGGGGGTAGACGAGGCGTAATCTATCCACGTGTTGCTCTGCCTTCTCTCGGCGTGAAGTCTCGTTAGAGAGTGGCGGTTGATAGCCCATTCACACCGAGGGGTGTGGGTGAACCGATCCCATTCACACTCTGGGGGGTGTCATCTGCTACGCTAGGAATCGTGCTGTAACAAACTTCAGGCTACATTCAATCTCGTCTACTCGTCGGGATTCACCGGCCCTTTGTACTTCGACGTCACCGAATCTCCTTCCCGCCACTGCCAGTAGTAGTAGCGGTTGTCGTTGATCTCCTTGATTGTGATCGTCGCCTTCGCCGGAACGTCATCAGGAAGATCCTCTGGTCGCTCTTCGACCTCCTTATCCTCCTCGTTCTCAGCTAGTCGTGCCTCCCGCTCGCGATGCTCAGCAAGCTCCTCTGCGAATCGAGCGACTTGTCGGAGTACCTCCGGGGATTGCTCATCCAGCTTCGAAGCGATGTCTGCTGGGACTTTTCGAGGTGGGTCTGGTGGAGAATAGGACATTGGACAGGTTCTGTTAACCAACGTTGTTGGGCAATATCTTAGAATTGTTGGTTAATTTTCTCGTCTACTCAACGAGACTTCCTCGATAACCGCCACCGTGGCTTCGAGCTTCTGCCGACGGTCCTCGCGTTCTTCGATCTCTTGGTCCAGCTCGCGAATCTCCGTTGCAAGTTGTTCGACCACGTCCGTCGTTTCCGGGAGACGGCCATCTGGACGAGGGGCGTTCCCTCCCCGAATTTCGAGATCGGCTCGTCGTAGATGCTTACACCCACCGCTTGGATTCCGCTTTTTGAAATCTGGACACGTACACGTCTCACTCGCGATGTCGACCTCGTAGATGTTCCCTGACGCCGATCGCACCTCGTAGATTCCTCCCTTCTGGAGTAGCGAGACGTCCATCTCTTCGTTTCGAGCTCGCTTTGTGCGAGGCTCGAGTTCCTCCTGAGACGGGTCTTCGCCAATGGTGGGTTGTTGGATCGCTTCAGTAGGTGGCGAAGCTGCAGGAGTCGATGTTACAACTCCACCATCAGGAGAGTACACTCGCTCTTCGTGTTCTGTTTCATCTTCGCTCCGTGTCTCGACGTCGTCAGTTCGTTCGGTCATGATTTCGGCTGAATCGACGTGACGAGTTCGCGCACGCCGTCGCCCTTCGATGGCGTGAAAAACCGTTTTCAACGCATCCGGAACTTCACTCGATTAGTTTCGACTGTTACGAGTTCCAGAAGTTGTCTGAATCGTTACTCCACGAGTGACCCAATGATCTCCTGAGCAGTCGAACTGATTCGACCGAGGCGCTCTTGAATTGCTTCTGAGTCATCGCCCTGCCACGCAGCGAGATAGAATGCAGATCCGCTCGTGTCAAGTCCGAAACACCGACCGACAATGTACGCGACGGCTTCTGCTTCGACCTCGCGCTTTGCCCGTTCGGGTTCATCTTCGATATCGAAGTGGAGCAACGCGTGGGCGTACTCATGGATCAGCGTGACAGCGAGATCTGCTTGGTTCGATCGGGCTATCGCTTCGACGACTGGCTGGAGGTCGTGTAGGCTCCGGTACTTACAGACTCCCTTCGCGTCGCCATAGTCCCAGTCGTCAGCATCGACAATGCGTACCGTCACACCGAGTTCGTCAGCTGCTCTTTTGAGCGCTGGCACCAGGTCGTCGGCGTCGCCCATCGCTGCCGTCTCCAGTTCGGGAAGCGGTTCTCCGTCGGTCTGGGACACGTCGAAGACTGGTGCTGGTTTGAACCCGACGAGGCCTTTTGACCACTCATCCGTCGACGTCTCGTTGTACTCACAGCCGATTTTCTCGTGGTAGCTGGGCGAATTCTCACACTCGGGACATCGCTTGGTGATGATCGGGGCCCAGATCCAGATGGCCTGTTCGCCTTCCTGGACGTGCCGATCGAAGTCGTTTCGCCACGTGTTGTAGCCCGCGACCTTCGTTGCCTCTGGATACTGGAGTTTGATGAGGAGCGTATTTCGGTGCGAATAGTCGTGGAAGCGACTCTGGACATCTAACCACTCCTGGAACTCCTCACTTGCTTGTGCATCGTCGACGCGGTCGACGAGGTCGTCGATCCACTCTTCGATGGTACTGTGCATCTCGTCGTGTCGGGTGTCGGTCTCCTCGAACGAGACCGACGAATCACTACTCGTAGCCATGGTTTTCAGGACTTAAATTATCGCAACTGCGCCGATTCAGAACGCGCCGCACCCCTTCGGGGCGCAAAAGACAGCTCGCTGCTCAGGCTGGCGGGAAGTAGACGCTTTGTTCGCCGGCTAGCTCTTCGAGCTGGTTCTGCTGCCGATGCGTGAAGTAGCAGTCGTAGCTACAGTATCCACAGATCTCTCCCGTATCGTACTCTGCTACGAAGGGACCTCGTTCAGTCGTCCAAATGTTCACATCGCACTCAGTACACGCTGCACTCTCGATATCACTCGGTGACGGGCCGCGATACTCGAACTCGACGCTGTCTTTCTGAGTTGTCGATTCGGGCCATATACCTCGTGCCTGCCAGAATTCTCGAACCTTCGCGAGACTGCACCGAACGGTTTTTCGGATCGTCATGTGCTCGGCGTCGCGACCGCTGTCGTCCCACCCACTAGCTGTCCAGAACTCGCCGAACTGTGCGCCACGGTGAAGCCCATTCCAGTCGAGACCGACGATATCTGCGGGTGGGTCTCCAGTCAGCGTGGGACGGGTGAGCTGCTTAATGACGTCCAGTTGTTTTGGCGGACTTCCTCCAAGTATGTGGACACGACGACCACGCCAATCGCTCGGCTCTGAGAACTCGTGAGCGAGTCGGTCGGCGTACCCCCGGGAGTACCCGACGACGAGGCCATCAGGGATCGCGTGAACCGCGCCACGGCATTTGGGGACGATGACGAGGTTCGATTCTGGGTAGCTTCCTTTGATCTCGCGAGCAGCAGCGACGTATCGGTCCACCTCGTCGATTCCGTAGGCATCACCAATCACCCCGACCTGGGGTTCGTGCTCGAAAAAGCGCTCGACGTACCGATCAAGGTCTGGATTTCTAAAATCGTTATCGAGCATCCCGACTGGCAACTCTAACGCTTTGAACTGCTGCTG
The DNA here is from genome assembly GCF_024138125.1 of Halorussus salilacus. Lineage (NCBI taxonomy): Archaea > Methanobacteriati > Methanobacteriota > Halobacteria > Halobacteriales > Haladaptataceae > Halorussus > Halorussus salilacus. Next base: position 13,000 of record NZ_CP099995.1, on the reverse strand, counting down.
TTGGTAGGTACAGTCCTCCCGAAAGCCTGTAAGAAAGCCGAGTCGTCGCGCGTCATATGCGAACGGAACTCGATGGAGGAACGCCACGTGGTCTGCCTGCCGAGCAGCTGCAATTTTGCTGGCTGCGTTGCTGGTCGTCCTCGCTGTGAGTGCCATAATGAATCAACGCGGGAACTCTCCCCGCGCCCCTCCTGGGGGAGAAAAACTGCTCCCGGCGGCTAGCCGTTAACCAACACCGGTTGCTACCGGATGAGTCATGTTGGTTAATCGGGCTGGTTCCCTGTAGGGCTGCTACGTTGTCGGCTCAGCAGAGATACCTCGCAGATCTCAGTTCAGTACGGATGGTAGCTCGGAGCGATATCCCCAGTCAGTACGCTGCTCTCGAAGGCGTCGCTTTCGCTGCCCTCGAGGTCGATGATTCGATAGACTGCATCACCGCTCCAGTCACACTCCTCGCTCGAACACATCGCACTAGCCAGGGCTCCGTTCTCTGTATCGAGATGGACGCTTTGGAGATCGAGTGGCTCGCTACAGAGTGGGCACGTCGTCGGAACTTGCGCATATCGGTAGCCCGTACTGATGTCGATGTCATCTTGCTCAGCGTCGATGCCACGAAGCCCTTCGACGAGATGGCCGACTCGTGAACGGAACTCGGTGAGAAGCACGTTGCGGGCTTGCTCGTCAATGGGAAGTTTCGCACTATCAAGGGTAATCGTTACTCGATACGCTGTCGTCTCGTTGGGGTCTTTCATTTGGTTCACCTCTGGGGGTATGTTCGATTCCCCCGCACCCCTTCGGGGGCGAAAAAAGATCTTCGACTACGAGCTGACTCACCCCTCTTGTGAGCGGATTTCTTGTGCTTGACGTTCGAGACGCCGCAGAATCTGCACACGTCCCTGATTCGCATTCTCGTATGCGACACAAGCCCGTAGTGTCTCCATGTCGTTGATCGTCACGATACCGGCGTTGATGAGGCGCGTGTTCGGTGGTTCGAGACGCTGTTCCGGTGTTAGGCCACCCGATTCTACAAATTGACCTGAAGAGTCACTCACTGGTGTCTGCCTCCGCGCTCTCAAGGCGACGACAAACAGCACCTGCTCACTCCCTTTCTAGCTCAAATTCGGAGACGGCCACCCACAGATACCGTCGCTATTGCTGTCGCAGTGGGTGCAGTTTACTTCTGTTGCTGCTTGAGGAACTTGAGGAGCGTCTCGATATCCTCGGCCGAGGCCGATGATTGACCGAACATACTCTTGAACCGGTGATCGAGTCCGCCCTCTTCGATGAACGCTTGTGCCTCACTGAGCTGTTGACGAAGGGCTTCAGTATCGCCGCGATGCAGATGCGTCTCGACCATTCCGAGGTCGATCGACGGAACCGCAGCGAGGACGTCAGCGAGATCCGTTTTTCGACCACTATGAAGCTTGGCTGCAACAAGTACTTCGCCGTCAGCTGCCCGTGCGGTCGTCGACCGAGTACCGCCTGAAATCGTCGTCGGAGAACTGTGCTTGCGCAGATAGTCGAACGACCACTCTGCTTCGGTCTGTCGGCAGCCGAGGCCGTTCACAAGGATGTCTACTCCGACCGGGTGAGGAAGCCCTTCAGTACGCTCGAAGAGTTCGATTTCCCGATTATAGATGGTTTCTTCTGGGGGAACTTCGAGATCGGCCTGTCGTTCGAAGCCGTGCGCTTGAAGGAACGCAACGACTTCGTCGTAGTCGTCCGGAGCGATGACGAGGTCGAGGTCGGTCGAGAACCGCGTCTCGAACTGGCTGATCGCGTACCCACCAACGAGGACGAACCCAATATCTGACTGTTCCAGTTCTTCGAGCACTTCGATGAGTGCCTCGCTTCGGTCTTCTTGACTCATGTTCAGGCTGGCTCCATGCGGTAGCTCGCGTCGGTGTCGACGTCGTCGTACATCCGTCCGAGCATGTCGAGTGCCGACTCGAAGGTTGCGTAGTACTCATTTGCGAACGCCACGGTTTCCTGGAGTGGGATGACGGACCGTCCGTCGACCATCTCGGCATCGATTTGTGACCGTGGCTCGAAGATCACCTGTATCGAACCATCGAGGTCTTCAGCGGGCTGGCGCTCTTCCGAAGTCGGGATTCCGAACCGATCGAAGAACTCCGTCCAGGCGTCGAGTTCGGATTCGTGGACGGCGATGAACAGCGGATAGTCCTCTGGGTCGCGAGCGACCTGGTAGCCACCGCGGGTCCAGACGTAGACCGCATCGATGGCAGTGAATGCATACTCCATACCCGCGAACTGCGGGAGGACGTAGGCCTCTGAGATCGACGGCGGCGAGATGTCTGTTGCCGCCGTCAGGAACTCGAGACCGGCGTCTCGGATTGTCTGGTCGACGAGCTGGAGGCCATCATCGTACACGACGTATCCCGCCTCCTCGAGGCGATTCACGACGCGCCGAATCGTCTCCCGGTTCTCGTCGATCTTCCGCGCGACGCCGGAGATGGAATCCCCTGGGTCAAGCGCGAGAATGACCTTGAGTTCCTTCTCACCGCACACTTCGTACATCCTATGGTTACACAATTCTGTGCAACAGACAAAAGAATTACTCTTCGTGTGGGTCTACTGGCTGGATTTGGCGAGCGTCTTCGGCGAGGTCGTGGATGTACTCGCGAAGCGTCTCCATATCCTTGCGGGCGTCTTCCAGCGTTTTCGCCTTCACCTTGGCTTTGATCTGGTCTTCATCTCGCGTCCCGGTTCCGCGTTTGAGTTTCACGGTCAGCGAGACACCAACATCAGTGCGCTTGACGTGCTCTGTTCGCTCCGTTTGATCTCCGTTCATTGCCGATTCTGCCGAGTCGGTGGCTGGTTGCTTCGAGTCAGACATTTTATTCCCACGAGGACTATTGGAAGGTCCTCGCACCCCTCCCGAGGGTAAAAACACGATTCTATCAGACGCCGTCCTTGGGTTATCCGTGCAGCCTGTAACAGGCAATCTCACCGTCCTGCAGACGTTGCGAGAACCTCTGGGGCGTTCACGCCCAGGGTGGACTCAATCTCGCTACTGGTGAGTCGCCAATGCTCTGTGGGACTGGCGCACTCCAGTTGACTCACTACCTCGTTCTTGAACTGGGTGTAATGCGTTAGCGCAAATTCTTCGTCCTCGGTGTAGTCGAGCAGGAGAGCGAGTGCGAGCTGCGCTGGCCCACTCCCACTGTATCCCCATTCGAACCCCGAGGGACTGTGGTTTACCAGCTTGAGGCTTCGGTCTGGAGTGAGGCGTTCTTGTTCAGGTAGCTTCTCCACGACGGCCCGCCCTCGCTGTCGGTACCCGACGTAGACGATGTCGCGGTCACTTCTCTGGCTTCTCTGTTGGAGCGACTGTGAGTCGATAGTTCTACTCATGGGTCTGTTCGAAGGTACTCGTTTGAGCACCCCCGCACCCCTCAGGGGGTGAAAAACTGGCCTATGGTCGCAGAATGACGATGAAGATGTATTATTAACCAATAGTCTTCGCGCTTAGCAAGTTTGGTCTTTTCAGTCGTAATACGACCCGAGTTCTTATTCCGGGACGAACTCTCGTAGTTCTTCTTCGACAGTTTCTAGGATTCGCTCTCGGTTCCGTTGATCAATTAAATTATTCGAGAAGTGCTGTTGGATAAGGGATGGCGTCATAATCAGGCCTTGTTGCCGCTCCAGTTCATAGTCTTGCTCTTCTCGCTCAAAATCAGGATCCATGAATAGGTCGTAGAGAAGACCATGCCACCTCCCCCGGTTTAGACGGACTTTCCGGTCTGAAGCCAGTGAACTGCGGAAGAGAACCAGTGTTATGACCGCTTCTAGGTTCATGAAGACGACATTGTAGTCGTCGAACTTCGATCGCTCTAACTCGTCCAAGAAATCCTCGATTTTGCTGATTTTGAACTCGGGGGAGATGAAGACGATTGCTTTCCCCTCGATTTGCCTTGCATGGCAGATATCGATGATTATCTCCAAGTATTTCCTGTATTGAGGGCCGTCCTTCTCAGTGATCTTGGGATAGTCCCGTCGACTACTGCTAACGCTCTTAGAGTCCAAGACCAGCAACGGGCTATTGTTGTTCTCATCATCGAAGATGAAGCCGAAACCATCTGGGATTCGATTCCCGCGGTCCTCCATCCCTAGAGAATTCAACGGACAATCCATAAGCTGGGAGAACGTGAGAGCGCAGATCTTCTCCAGTTCTTCTCGCTTCTCTTTGCTGGCCTCAATCTTCTCAAAGTCTGCTAATGCTCCCATGACATACTGCGGGTTATCGTGAATCTTCTTGACGAGGTCTTCGGGGACATCGTCTCGGGTGAATGCATATTCCTCTTCAATCTTGTCTCTGATCTCGACCATGGAGTCAAAGTTAGAGATCTTCCGGTCTAAGGAGGGAGGAGCGATGACCATTGAGAGCCCACCGAATCGGTCAATAAGTGGCTTGATGCTGTTCTTAGTGTCTTCCCGGAAAGCAATCACGCAGAGGTTCCTGTTGTCTCTGAGTTCTCCTGCTATATTCTGAAAGATGTCATCCCGAAATTCCCCCGGTACCATGAGGAGAGATTTTCCCGCTAAATCGGCGCCAATCAGGCGGCCCTTCTGCTCTAACTCGGTGTCCAACTCAAACCCCGTTATCAGCTCCTCAACGGCGTTCAAAGAGTCTACTTTCCAGTAGATGTGATAATCTTCGTTGTACGGGTTTTTGTGGCCCTTGCGACAGAAGAACACAGTTTCGCCGTCAAGTACTGTCACCTGGCATTTCTTGTTACAGTCCGGCTCAGGGCAATTGATATTCTCCCGTTCAACTCGAGTAAAATACGGATTTTCCTTGGTCTCCTCTGAAACATCGCTTGGAGCTAATTGGTCCTCGAAATCGTACTCTAACGCCGCAACGGCCTTCTCACTCATGATGAATCCTCACGGAGGATCGAGGTGATCATCTCCTCCTCCTCTTTGCTGACGTCGCCGAATATCGTCATTTTAGTGCCGCTAACCTGGATTTCTCGATTTCCGAGTTCAAGAGTATATTCTCGGCGTTGACTCTTCTTATTGAATTTGTCCAACTGGGATTTCATATTGTTCCCATCGGCAAACGACTGTATCGGCTGGTTCGTCTGGATCTCGATCCTTGTGGGGTCTCCGGGAACGTTGACGTTTTCAAGGACTATTGCGGTCTGTTCTGCGGTGCTGAAGTCGTCAAGGATTTCTTTGTATTCGTCCTTTTCTTCATCCTCAAGACTGGAATCCTCGACCACCTCTTTCTGCTTGTCAACGCGGTCCTCCACGAACTCTTTCGGAGTCTTATCAGCGTGTTCCACGGGATCGACAAATCTGACGTTGTCTCCGTAGTCAACGGAGTCGTAGAGAGCTGAGAGAACAGGATTGACGAAGTCTTCCTCTGACCGTCTAATGTTGTGATCGTATTCGTCGTTTTCGTAGTCGACGTGGATATACCGGGTAGCGATAGGCCAATATTGTTTGGGCTCTACATCGCGGCCTCCATCGTCTTTGTAGTCTAAGTTCTCGTTCTGTCGGAACTTGAACTGGCGGAAATTCCCTGACTTGTACTCGATATCCAACTTGGCAATGACCTCGTTCTCGCCGAGCAGGTTCACGCTGTTGAGTCGGGCCTTGTATTTCCGTCTCTCATTCGCTTCAGAGATATTCTCCTTCAGAATCCGCTCTAGTTGCTCGACCTCATTGTCCGTGAGATCATCGTATTTCTTGTCGCCATCAATCTCCTCTCGTTGGTAGGTCCGCTTATTCTTGAATGTCTTAAGAGCCTGAATCAGTTCCAGCTTGTCTTTCCAGTCCCATTCGTAGAATCGGAGGAGGAGAGCGGTTTTATCGTGCATCTCTGTGTCAGAGAGGATCTTCATCTTGTCCCGGTCAATCGCCCGGATTCCTTCGACGATCGTGCTGGGACCGATCCCGTCTAACTCGGCGTTGTACTCGTGAAATTCTTGGAGAACTCCTTCTTCGTACAGTTTCTTGCAGTCATCCTCGATACTCTCCTTTTCCAAGTCTACTGACTCAAGCTTGGCCAGTTTCTCCACTTGGGGCCGTGAAAATCGGCGCGAGTAGTAAACAAATGCCTCCTCGACATCGTCGGAGAACTGTTCGTTGAGATCAGCCCGCATGGAACGAGCGGCCATTACTGATCCAACATGCTAAACCGATTATCATAAATGTAGGGGAAATATGGTCTAACAGCGGCCGAATAACTCTTCCAGGGGACTCTCACACCGATCATTCTCACCAAATACCACCCAACACTATATTGTCAAACTCGCCGCGCTCAGCTGGTTCCCAGTCTTCACCAGGGTTGGGACTCCACCAGTCCGCTTCGTAAGTACTGGGTGCACCGACGACTTACACCCGCGCGGATCCACCGGGAAAATCGCGTTGATGCTTCTCGTCGACGTGGAGGTTCCACGTGGTGTCCGTAGTAAATAGTGCAAAGATAGCCTCCTCTGGCCTCGCTTTTCTCGGGGCTCTTGGAGCTGTATCTGTGTGTTACACTGCTTGCAGGATGTGCCCTCGAAGGGAATGTGACTGAACATTATGTCGCAGACAGGACACCACAGAAATTCGAACAACGCCTCGCTATGTCTATTGAGTACGTCGAGAACCCTTGCGACCAAACAGGTTAGCCGTCAATGAGGATCGACGCATGCCACTTGTGAACGTACGAGTCCGGTGGGCGATGGCGGATTGCTCGGACTCCAGTCACCATATTTTGATACTCAAGACTTGGGACCCGAGAAAATCGGGTCCAGTTTGGGATTTAAGGCATATCTAGGGCTCCTTAGAAGTGGACGTCCGCCGGAACGATCCAGAGCTCGTCACTCTCGTCGACGATGCGATCCAGCTGGTCTCGGTGGCGAATCCCGCAACCGTGTTGGTCGTACAGGAAAATCGAGGGACCGTCGTAGGCACCGACTTGATGGAAGGCATGCCGGGCGAGGTTCTCATCACGCATTATCTCATCATCGCTAAGCTCGTCGAGCGCCTCCTGTACTCGATTGAGATTCCGCTGGAACTCGCTCTTCGTCGCGTCCCAACCGCGCTCCAGGAGTTCCTGGCCTTGATCAGAGTCTACGCGCGCTGCAACTGGGAGGTCGCCCCAACGGGCTTTCCCTGCCACCGTCGTGCCTTCTTGATCGAACGTGACGAAGTAGTCGAATACGGCGCCAGCGTGCGGATCGGCTCCAACCAGCCGATCGAACACTGCTTTGCCGGTGGCCACTGCGTCGTCTCGCGTCGATTCCTCTATCAGGGTGTAAATGACCATATGCATCGGTTTTCACCGTCGTCTGCCGACGCACGCGACTGCACACTGCGTCACTACGTGATGCGCTGGCACCCATCGCCGGCGCTCGAAAAACCTCTTCTCACGGCAGTCGATTTTCAGGACTCGGCTGCTCTTTCAACAGTCATGATCAGGTCCCCAGCCTCGTAGTCCGCTTCGAAGTTGACTGCAAACACATCTGATTCTCCAGTGTCTATTCTGACACCAATTCAAGATTCGAAATTTAGACTATGTACCAATTGACAACGTTCACTTTCACTTTGGTTACAGGAGGATTAAGTATCTCTCTTGTAACTGGTAGCCTATGTTGCAGTTCGATAGTTTCGCACGATCCGACTGATTCAGTCGCTGCCTCTATTATCCAATCATGAATTACCGTTTACTCCACGCGGCCGACGTACACCTCGGTCACCGGCAGTACAACGTCAAAAAACGACAGGGCGACATGTTCCTCACGTTCCGGAAGACACTGCAAGAGGGCGTCAATAAACACGAGGTCGACGCCATCCTCATCCCGGGTGACCTATTCCACTCGCGAGACCTGCGCCCGAGTATCCTCGAAAGCGCTGAGAAGGCCTTCGAGGTCGTCCCTGACGATATCCCCGTGTTGGTCTCGCCCGGGAACCACGACCAGAACCTCAATCGGCGAGCGATGACGTGGCTCGAGTACCTCCACCAGCGCGACGTGATCACACTCCTCCAACCGGACTTCGAAGGCGTTAGTGGCGGCGAACGGCCCGTCGAAGACCTCTTCCCCTCCCTGGCATCTGCAGAGGAAAATGTGGGGACCGGGGTCGACGGAACGGTTCCCGGATACGTCGATCTCGATGTCCCGGCCTTTGATGCCCCTGTCCGGGTGTTCGGATTGGAGTATCGGGGCGGGTACATCGATACGGCACTCGATCAGGCACGCACCGCCATTGAGGCGGTGAACAACCGGGCCGGCGAGCCGGCACACACTGTGCTGATGGCGCACTTTGGTGTCGTCGACGAGGTCCCGGATCTCGGTGCGTCCGTTCGATACACCACGCTCCAGCAGTTCGAGGGATTGGTGGATTACCTCGCGCTCGGGCACATCCACAAGCCGTACGAGGGGCCTGCCGACGAACCGTGGTTCTTCAATCCCGGCTCGCTCGAAGCTCACGACACGCAGGAGGCACGCTGGAACCTCGGGTACTACGTGACAGACATCGAGCGGGACAGTATCGAGCCACACCACCACACTAGCAAGCGACGACCGTTCTACTCGTACGACTGGGATGTGGACGGCTATGAGTCCTGGGCCAATCTCGCCGAGGCGTTCGACGAAGCGGTCGCCGATGAACAATCTGACGTGGTGGACTTCTGCTCAGCCGAGGAGTACGCGACGAGCGACGGAACCCCGCGTGCCCCAGTGATTGACTTCCGCATCCAAGGTCATCTGGAATTCGATCGACGCGACCTCGACGTGGATGCCCTAGAGTCTAAAATCTTCGACACAACCAACCCGATCCACGTCCAGACGAAGGTGAGTGTCACTACGGCCGAGATCCTTGACCTCGTCGAAGGGCTGGACGAAGACGCCGTGTTCACCGATACGGGGACGCTCAGGACGGAGGTGCTGGAAGGAGAAGTGTTCACAACTGTCGCCGAGCAGACCCCGTACGCCGAGGACCCGGAAGCGACTGCGGAGGTGCTAGCTCGCGCGAAGGAATTGGTCATCGAGGAAGGCGCGAGTGGCGAGTCGGTCGCTGACTACCTCCAGCGGCGCCGTCAGGAAGTATTCGCGGATGGGGTCGGTGCCGTCGACCCCGAGTTCGACGACGTAGCGGACCAGGCAGATGCGGGCGGGGTCGACGCGGAAACGTTCGCGGCTGTCCAGGCGGGTGAGAATGTCGACCCCATTGAGGCCGCCCAGCGGGCGACCACTTCGGACACGGACGGCGACCCCGACCACGAGGGTGAGGACGTGAAAGCCGACACTCCAATGACGGCTGAGAGAGGTGAGGACTAATGCGGTTGACCGATGTTCGGCTCGAACGGATCAAGAGCTACGACGACAAGACAACTGTCGGACTTGGCGAGGGCGTGACGGCAATCCTCGGTGAGAATGGGGCCGGTAAATCGACTGTTGCCGAGGCAGTCGGATGGGCGTTATTCGACTCACTACCATACAATCAAGACGAGTTCGTCCGAGAGGGGGAATCCTCGGGGACAGTCTGGGTGAGATTCGAGATGGACGGACGGACGTACACGGTCCAGAGGGGAACGAGTGGGACCTACTCCGTAGTCGACGAGACCGCCGACGCGGAACTTGAGCTCGGCAAGAAGGAAGAAGTCGTCAACTGGCTCAGGAGAACGTTCGGGCTAGACGGTGAAGGTGACGTCGATCTATCGACACTCTGGGAAAACTGCATAGGAGTGCCACAGACGCAGTTCCTCTCGGACTTCCGGGCAAGGAAGGGGATACGGAAAAAGCAGTTCGATCCGCTACTTGGAATCGATGTCTACGAACAGGCGTGGAGTACCCAGAGCACACACAACTTGAAACAGCCCGTCGATGAACTGGAGTCCCGCAAGCAGACTGCAAAGGAGCGGATTAGCAGGCTCGAGGGGGTCGTTGAGGATCTCCCAGAGCAGCGGGAGGCCGTCGACGAACAGGAGACGGAAGTCGAGAAACTCGGCGACGAACTCGAAGGGGTCCAGTCGAAGCTTGCTGACGCGAAGGAGGAGTTCTCGGAGCTGGACGATCTGAAACAACGTCGGGACGAACTCGACCGAACCATCGAGAGCGCCGAGAGTCGGGTTGAGGGGAATCTCGGGCAACTCGACACGGCTAGAACTGATCTTCAAGACGCCCGCAAGGCTGCCGAAGTCGTCGATGAGACTGCCGACTCCCACCGGCGGTTCCGTGAGGCGGACGAACGACTCTCGGAATTACGTGAGCGGGAAGCGGAGCGTGACGATCTCGAAGCCGAACTGGAGAAGGCCGTCGATAGCTACCGCGAGGCTAAGCGTGAGTACGATGATCTTCATGACCGAGCTGAGGCCGCGCGGGAAGCCGATGACCGGATGGCCGAGCTTGAAGCGTCCCACGAGCGATACGAGGAACTTGATAAGAAAATAGAGGAGGCACGAGATGCAGCCGAGCGGATCGAGGAAATCGACGTACGAATCACGGAGATCGATGACACGAATTTCCCCGAGGCCGAAGCGAAAGTTTCCGAGCAGCGTGATCACATTTCGGAACTCGAGGACAAACGGTCGTTCGCCGAAGAGGCACCAGAACTCGACTCGATGCGCGCCGATATGGAGGCGACCATCGAGACACGGCAGGCCGAAACAGAGGACCTGACAGACCAGCGTGATCGTCTGATTGCTGTTGATTTCGACAGGGATAGCGACGGCGGTGACCACGAGCACGAGGAGGGGGAAACCTGTCCGACCTGCGACCGGCCGCTGGACGCCGACACCCGAGACAGAATCGTCGAGACGATTGAGGAACAAATAACAGAGGCGGAAGCCGAGATTGCCGCTGCCGAGGCTCGACTGCCGGCTGTCCGGGCAGGGCTCGACGCGGCGAAGAAGGCTCAGCAGGCAGTCGCTGGGCTCGATGCGGCGCGAGATCGGCTCGCCGAGTTGGAGGATGCCGTCGACGAACTCGAGGCAGAACGCGAGTCCCTTACTGACGAGCGGGCTGAGCTAGAACCGCTTGCGGACCAGTTGGACGAGCTTTGCGCTGAACAGGACGAAATCGAGGACGATCACGAGGCCTACGAACGGGCTCAGTTCGAGTACGAGAACAAACGGGAGGCGATTGATCAGATCGAGGACGCCCGCGAAGAGCTGTACCGGACTGCCTGGGAAGCTGCCCGGCTGGAGCGACAACTGGCGTCGGAATTCGGGGACCTCAACGAACAGATTGCCGAGCAACGGGAGATCAAAGATGAGACTGAGGACGCACACGACCGCTACGTCCGGAACGAAGCGGAGGCCGAGCGTGTGGACGACCGTCGCGAACGGGTTATCGAGCTATACAAGGACATCGAAACCGCGGAACGCGAACGCAGAGCAGCCGAAAGTGAACTGAGGCGAGTCAAGGCTAAGTTCGACGCCGATCGGCACGCCGAACTGGACGACCGAGTCGACTGCCTCGATAGCCGCGAGACACAACTTGACACGAGACTTGACGAGGCACGGGAGACTCTCGACGAACTGAGTAGCGAACTCCAGAGACTCGAAACCGTTGCCGAGCAGCTGGAGCGGTGGAAGGAGACGCACGTTCAGCTGGAGCGGGATATCAAGTTCGCCAAGACGGTCCGAAATGGCGTTCGGGATGCCGGCCCGAAGATGCGCGAACTGATCGCCAGTCGGATCGGCGAACGCGCCAACCAGATCTACCAGACGCTCCGGGGGACCGGTCGCGAGAGCCTAACGTGGGACGAGACCTACCAAATCGTCGTTCAGGACGGTAGTCAGCACAAGCCGTTCGGAAACCTTTCGGGAGGTGAGAAGATGGCCGCTGCGCTGGCGGTGCGATTGGCGATCATGGAGCGGGTGAGCCCGCTCGATATCGCCTTCCTCGATGAACCAACCGCCAACCTTGACAGCGAAAAGAAGAATAATCTCGTCCGGCAGCTCGAACGGCTCGACGCGTTCGAGCAGCTCTGCGTCATCTCTCACGACGATACGTTCGAGTCGATGACGGAATACACGGTCAACCTCGAAAAGCCCGACCGCGAGTCCCACGTCGTGTCCGACACTCACACGGACGCTGGGGGATCGCCTTCACCAAAACCGGGGGCAGGGGACGACTGAGATGCTCCAGGATCCCCACGCGGTGAGCGAGCAGCTGGAACGACTCCGTGACGACCTCGCGGACTTCACTTCGAGTGACCGCTCGCTGGCCGCCGTCTATCGTGACGCGCTCCTCGAAGAACGAGCCTCGTCGACCGCCACGGAAGTCCGTGATGCCGTCACGGGAACATATGCCGATGCGCTCCCGACCACCGAGTTCGATAGGATGGAGGAGTTGACCGCCCCATTCCCGCCCGCGACCGAATGGACCTCCCACGAAAGTGCCGGGCGGTGGGCAAGCGATCTCCTCGACGGCCTGCCGACTATTGCGGTCGATGGGTCCGAACTCGAGCCGACAACCGAACTGAACGTACCCGTTGGCCTCGTGCAGGTTGCTTCCTACGTGAACCACCATACCACCGATGGGCAGTATGCTCTCGACACTGAATCGGCAGTGCTCCCGCCGACGGAGGTCGTTGTCGGTCCCGAGGACGGGTCGTATACCTACGTTGACGAGAGCCAGGTCCAGCACGCCCGGTATGAACGCGAGACCGAGACAGTGCGTGGACTGATTGAGGAGTACGCGGAGCACGACCCACCGCCGGTCGTCATCTACGACGGGTCGTTAACGGTGTCGTTCGCCAACCTGTTCGACGACGAGACCCGCCAGCGGTATATCGATTCGATGGCGGCTCTGCTCGCTACGAGTCGCGCCAACGAGGTTCCTGTCGTCGGGTATATCGCCGGCTCGCAGTCGTCGGACGTGGCCGACTTAGTACGGAAACTCCGCCCTACCGGACTCGGCGACACGGGGCTACCGCGCGATGCCGCTATCTTCGCCCCTATGCTCGACACATGGGGTAGTCGAACCGCACTCTTTGAGAGCCAGCGGGACCGTTCGCTCCAGAAGTTGCGAACCAC